>JAPOYR010000010.1:300000-419845 GCA_026706485.1 Chloroflexota bacterium
CCGTGACAGAGGGCGCAATTCGCGTTGAACAGCATCTCGCCCGCGAGGGCTGTCTCGGACAAGGCGGGCTGCGCGGTCGCGGTGGCCACGACTTCGGCGGCTTTGGTGGTCGCGACCGGCGATGCTCCGGAAGCATTCGGCGGCTCTTCCGCGTCACCACACCCGCCGGCCACGATCAGCACCATTGCCGCGACGAGCACGAGGATCGTCATCCGGCTGCCAGGCGCTCTGATCGTCGCCACCGCAATGCTTCGCGTCGCGTGCGCGCCGACATTCGCGGCAGAGCGGCGATTCGGGAAGGAGGTATCTCTGGTCATGTGGGGTGAGTGCGAAGCAAAAACTCACATCTTTCTTGAGAATACCATCGCCTGTGAAGCCGCCACAATTGCAATTGAATAGCGCTTCTTGCATATTGGGCTCAATTGTAAACTTGTCTTTATATTGCTTCGTTTCACCGGATTGCGCGAATCGGAATTGACCTGTTAATATGCGCGCGTGCAACGCTGGAATTGTGCACACGGGAAAGGGCGAAGAGGACCGTGAATTCAAGCATGCTGATCGGAAGCAAAGGCGCGGGTCTCGCCCTGATGGCAGGCGTCATCCTCACAATCGTGGCGGGCTTGTTCTTTCCCGGGGGTCCGTTCGTCAGCCCGGTGGATCAAACGGACTTCGCCGCGGCGATCGTCCCCCTGGGTGAGCAAGCGGCCTTGGGGCACGTGATGACCATACTGTTGATCGTCGGCATGCTGTTCTACGCCTACGGCTTCACCGCGCTCTTCCGTCTCGGCAACGGTGAGCGGTCCTTGGCGAGCACGGCATTGCGACTTGGCGTCGTCACCAGTCTGTTCGGCTGGGGCGTGTTCGTTCTTGGCCTGGCCCAACGACACATGGTGATTTACCTGATGCAGCGCAGCATGGATTCGGCCGAGACCGCCGAAGCGCAAGCGCAGTTCGCGAAGTTCGCCTTGGACGTTCAGATCGACATTGCCGGATTGCTCATGGGCTTCTTGTGGCTCTATCCCGTCGCGTCGATCCTGACCGGGGTTGGGCTGGCCGGACGGTTCGGCGGCCTGAATGGCTTCAAGCTCGCGTCCTACGTTCTGGTAGTCATCGGAGCGTGCGCCATCATCAACTTCTTGATCGCGCTGCTCGCGCCCGGCCTTGACACCGTGACGCTGCTGCTGGTGAACAACATCTTCCAGATGATCGGCGCCCTTGCCCTGTTCGTCATCGGGCTGGGGCTGTATCAGGGTCGGCGCGAGCTGGTCCCCGCTGAGGAGTCTTCCGGCTAGGACCGGCCGGGGGGCCGCTTTCGGCCGGCGCGGCGCTCTGGGACAATGCCGCCGGCAACGGAAGTGCTGGGGGTTGGAACGTGATGTGGCGGGCAGTTTTGGTCGCGCTGGTGTTCGTGGGCCTGATGGTCTCCTGCGGCGAGGGGTCAACGGGATCGACCGGTTCAACCGGTTCGACCGGTTCGACTGAGTCGGCGGACGGTGGGCCCTACGACGCTTATCCAGCGATGGACAATATTCCCAAGGGCGAGCCTTGGGTGATCATTGCCACCAACCATGGGCGCATGAGCTTCGCGTTGTTCCACGAAGAGGCGCCGCTGGCCGTCAACAACTTCATCTTCCTCGCCAACGAGGGCTACTTCGACGGCGTGACCTTCCATCGCCTGATTCCGGGATTCATGGTGCAAGGTGGCGATCCCAGCGGCACTGGCACGGGCGGGCCGGGGTACAGCTTCGAGATTGAGTTGCCGCAGCGGCCCTACATCCGGGGCGGGCTGGCCATGGCCAACAAGGGCACGCCCGACTCCAACGGTTCCCAATTCTTCATCATCCTGGATGACCTCACGGCGCAAGACCGCCTGCCCCCGGACTTCACGCTCTTCGGCCAGCTCAAGGACGAACACAAGCCGTCGGTCGCTACCTTGGAGAAGATCGAGGCGGTGCCGGTTGCCGAGGGATCCGACGGTGAAGGGTCCGTACCGCAAGAGGAAATCAAGATCATTTCGGTGACCGTCGGGGCGAAGTTCGACGACGGCTGCTCGGCGACCTGGTCCGCCTGCTAGAACACAACGCTGGCGCCACCGGCCGCCTGGGGTGCGTCCGCCGTGGGCGCGCGCGGCTATAGCGCGGCGGTCGCCGGCTCGGGTGAGCGCCCAGCGGAAACGATGGTCGCGGCAGGCTTCTGGCGGACGCCGTTGGCGATGCGCCGGTGATGCGGTCTCGGCGCGACGTGCGATCGCCGCGCGATGATTCGTCCCCGGAGCCGCCTCAAAGCACCGTCTTGGGCCGCTCCTTAGTCGGGTCGACGAAGGGCACGCGCACGACTTCGGCGTCCACGAGACCATCCTGCGGGAGCTGCACCTTCACCCGGGCGCCACGCTTCCAGTGCGTGCGCGGCATGACTGCCAGGGCGATGTTGGACCCGACGTTCGGCGACCAGAAGGCGCTGGTGACGTAGCCTAGGTCGCGGCCGGAGTCGGCGTCCTTGACCAGGTAGAAGTCCTCGTTATACCAGGTGATCGGCTCGCCCCCGACCCTCAAACCCACCAGCCGCTGCTGCACGCCCTTCGCTTTGATCTTGGCCAGGGCGTCCTTGCCGATGAAGTCGGCCTTGTTCAGATCCACCTGCCAGCCGAGCCGCACCTCGTAGGGATTGTTTTCGATGTCCATGTCCTGGCCGTAGGACAGGATGCCGGCCTCCAGGCGCCGGATGTGGCTCGGGGCAATGACGCGCAGGTTGAACTCCGCGCCCTGCTCCAGGATGTACGGCCAGACGTCGTCGGCGTGGAGCATGGCGTCGTGCAGATAGATCTCGAAGCCGATCTCGGCGGAGAAGCCGGTGCGCGAAATCGTCACCGCATGGCCGTTCAGCGTTGCGTGCAGCAGGCCGTAATACGGAATGCTTCGCACCTGCGGGCCGAACATCTTCTCCAACAGCGGTGCCGACTTGGGCCCCTGGATTTGCACCGGCGCTACGTCGATCTCGTTGATTTCGACGTCATAACCGGCGTTGGTGTTGACGCCCTGCGCCCAGAGGAGCACGTCGGAATCGGAGATGCTGAACCAGAACTCGTCGTCGGCGACCCGCAGCAGCACCGGGTCGTTGATGAGGCCGCCGTGCTGGTTGCAGAGGATCACGTAGCGCGCCTGCATCGTGGGCAGCAGGGCGTGAACGTCGCGCGTGATCAGCAGGTTGACGAAGTCGGCGGCGTCCGGGCCCTTGACCTGGATCTGACGCTCGACGGCTACGTCCCACATGCTGACGTGCTGCGTAAGGTAGCGGTATTCCTCGAGCAGCCCGCCGTCCTCGGGTTTGATGTAGGCGCGCGGGTGGTACAGGTGGTTGTAGGTCGTGTAGGCCCAGCACCCGGCGGCCTTCGACAGGTGCCACCACGGGGACTTTCTGATCCGGGTCGAAATGAGCATGCGCGCGTCGCTGTTCCCGCTCTGCCGCAGGTTGATCGGCACCCGACGCGGCTTGAGTCCGTCGATCACCAGGGTTTGCGTCACTTGGGGACCTCCAGTTGCCATGGGCCAGGCGGCCGTTTCGGCGTGCCGCCGATCGGGACGGGACCGGGGCCGCTCACGACTTCATCCGCCTGCCGTCCGGATCGTAGAGCGGATCGTCCGCCACCGTCGCCGGCAGCCGCTCGCCAAAGTACAGGACATCCACCTTGGTTCCCGCCTCGGCATGCGCGATGGGGAGATAGCCGTACACGATGCCACGGCCGATGGAGTGGCCGAAGCCTGCGCTGGTCACGTAGCCAAGCACGCGATCGCCGTCCAGGATGGGCTCCTTGCCCATGACCACGCGGTCGGGGTCGTCGAGCGTCAGGCAGCACAGCCTTCGCGTCAGACCCTGCGCTCGACATTCGCTGAGCGCCTGCCTGCCGATGAAGTCGCCCTTACGCATTCGCACCGCGAACCCCAGGCCCGCCTCGTAGGGGTTGTACTCCGTATGGATGTCATTGCCCCACAGCCGATAGCCCTTCTCCAGCCGCAGCGAGTCGAACGCGCCGCCGCCCGCCGCAATCAGGCCCAGCGGCCGGCCCGCCTCCCAGAGCGCCTCCCACAGCGCGAGGCCCTGCCCGGTGGGCGCGTAGATTTCCCACCCAAGCTCACCCACGTATGAGATGCGCAGCGCCAGCGACGGAACCCCGCCCACGGTTATCGGCTTGGCGGTCATGTAGGGAAACCCGGCGTCGCTCACGTCGTCGTCGCAGACGCGCTGGAGCACGTCTCTGGCCCTCGGTCCCCACAGCCCGACGCAGCATCGCTCTGGCGAAATGTCGGCCGCGCGCACCGAGCCGTCCTCCGGCAGATGCGAGCGGATCCAGTCCAGGTCGTGCGGTCCAGTGGAACCGGAGGTGATCACCAGAAACCGCTCCGGGCCGAGCCGCGTGACCGTGAGATCGCACTTGATGCCGCCGCGTGGCGTGAGCATGGCCGTGTAGGTGATCGACCCGATGGGCTTGTTCATCTGGTTCGTCGCGAGGCGCTGCAACGCTGTGAGCGCGCCGGCGCCGGTCAACTCGAACTTTGCGAACGGGCTGAGGTCGAACAGGGCCGCTCGCTGACGGGTGGCCGCATGCTCGGCCGCCACCGCGGGCGACCACTCGCGCGCCTCCCAGCCGGTGCGCCATGCGCCGGCGACGTTTAGCGAGTCGAGCAGACCGCGGTTGGCGTCGTACCACTGCGGGCGTTCCCAACCGGCGCTCTCGAAGAACACGGCGTCCAGCTCCCGTTGCCGCGCAACGAAGGGCGTCAGGCGGATGTCGCGGGGACTGGCCAGCTGCTGGCGCGGGTGAATGATGTCGTAGACCTCGCGGTACTGCTGCGCGGCGCGCTCCCGCACGTAGGGACGACTCAGCGCGTGGGTGTGGAAGCGCCGGATGTCGCACTCCCGCAGGTCGACCGTTGGTTCGCCGTCGACGATCCACTCGGCCACGGCCTTGCCGACACCGCCCGCATGGGTAATCCAGACGGCCTGGGCCGACCAGAATCCGGGCAGTTGGGGCGATTCGCCGAGTACGGGAAAGCCGTCGGTGGTGAACGAGAACATGCCGTTGAGCGTTCGCGTCAAGCCCGCGCTCGTCAGGCTGGGAATCACCTCCCGCGCCGCGGCCATCCCGCGCTCGAAGTGCTCCGGCGCGAACGACCGCTCGGCCGGCGGGATGGGGCCGTGCCCGTGTTCGCGGATGTCCTCTGCGTCAACCAGGAGGGGTTCGTGGAGATAGGACCCGATGCCCAGGGCCTCACCCACCTGGCGGAAATACAGCGCTTTGTCCTGGTGGCGCACGATCGGCAGGGAGATCTCATCGGTGCTGCCGGCCAGGTCGGGGAGTGGCGTGCTGACGGCGTAAAGGTGCTGCATGGGCGAGAGCGGAATCGGCACGCCGGCCAGTCCACCGAGCCGCGGCGCCCAGATGCCGACGGCGGAGACCACCAGGTCCGTCTCGATGTCGCCGCGCGAGGTATGCACGCCGGCAATTCGGCCATTGGCGATCCGGAAGCCGGTCACCTTGACGTGGCCATGGAAGGACGCGCCGTGCCGCTCCGCCTCGCGCGCCATCGCCTCCGCTGGCCGTGTCGCCCGCGTCTGGATGTCCGACGGGACGAACATGGCGCCGAGGATGCGCTCGGAAAGCAGCGGGAAAAGACCTCGCGCCTCGGCGGGACTGAGCAGGTGGGCTTCCACGCCCCAGCTCAAGCCATATCCAACCTTGCGTTTCAGGTCGGCCAGCCGTTCAGGCGTCCACGCCACCTCCAGGCTGCCCACGGTCTTGGCACAGGGCACACCGTCGAGCTCCATCCGCGTCCACAGGTCCCGGGTGTGCCGCGCGAAGCTGGTCATGGTCTTGGAGGCGTTGATCTGGAACACGAGTCCCGGCGCGTGCGACGTGGATCCGCCGGTCTCGAAGAGCGGACCCTGGTCGACGACCACGATGTCCCGCCAGCCAAGCTGCGTCAGGTGATAGGCCACGCTGCACCCAGCGATACCGGCGCCAACGATTACGGCCCGGGCGTGTTGCGGCAGCGTGGGGTCAGGCATGTGGGTCTACCGAATCAAGCGCCGGTTGCGCAGACCCTCCCTAGTATTCATATCGCGCGGCTAGCTCCGGCTGATGTTCGGTGAGCCAGGCTCGGAGGGGAACGGTTTCGTCGGTAGTCTCCATGCGGCCGGCGGGCGTGCCGATTATGTCAAGAAGCTGCCGGCGGATCGGGTCCGCGATGCCTCGTGCTTCGTGCCCCGGCGGCAGCACGTTGTCCGTGTGCAACCAGCGGTAGGCATAGGCGAAGAACAGCACCTTGCGCGTGGTCTCCGAGTAGTTGGGACTGCCGCTGTGCCATACGCGGGCGTCGAAGATCAACGCGTCACCGGCGCGCAGGAGCACCGGCTCCGCCCCTGGAACGAGACCGCCGGCTCCCGGACTGACCTCGATGCTCCGTCGCCGGTGACTCCCCGGTACCACCCAGAAGTTGCCCATGTCCGGTTTGCTGACATCGGTGAGGAAGTAGCCGACTTTCAACGACAGCCGCGCCGGGATCTCGAGCTCGGGCATGTCGAGCGTGCGGCGGCCGTTGTCTTGGTGCCAGCCCCCGGGTCCTCGCGGCCCCTCGCGCGGCTCCGGCGGCGTGAGCATGAGGTGGGTGTTGAGCAGGAAGATGTTCCAGCCCAAGATTCCCCACACCTTGGGGAATGTCGTCGGGTGGTCAATGAGGTCCACGAATGCCGGATCGAGCCCAACCGCATTCAAGTGCTGCACCCGGTTGGTGACGCCGGCATAGGTCGCCGGGGCTACGAGCCGACCGTCACGGTGGAGACGGTCGACGATGTCGACGAGCTCGGCTGCGTGCTCGCGGCTCAGCGCGCCTTCGACGCGCAGATACCCGTCGCGCTCGAAGGCCTCGTGTTCTTCCGCAGTCAGCGCGTGCGCGAGGCAGTTGGCGTCCACTGTTTGGCCTCCAAAGCTCGGGCCGGTGACGCGAACCTAGCACGGGGAACGGACGCCTCTAGGCCGAGACACCGCGCGCCCGTTGCCACTCCTCGCGCAGGATGCCGTAGTAGGCAAAGTCCACATGTCCGTCCCGCGCCTTGTGGCGGCCCCGCAGCACGCCTTCGCGCGTCATGCCCAGCTTCTCCATGACGCGCCACGATTGCCGATTCGTCACATCCGTCTCCGCGAAGACCTTGTGCAGTCCGCATCGCTCGAATCCCCAGTCGATGACGGCCCGCCCGGCCTCCGGCACGATGCCGCGGCCCCACATCTCGCGGGCCAATGCGTAGCCCATCTCCGCGGTCTCATGCCGCACGTTGATATGCAGGCCGATGCTGCCAACAACGCGTCGCTCCCAGACGATGGCGAACATGGCCTCGTCGGACCAATCGTCAAGAATCCGACGCGCCACGTACTCCTCCGCGTCGTCGCGCGTGTAGGGCTGGGGCAGGTCGAGGAAGCGCCCAAGCTCGGGAACCGAGGCGTAGGCCAGCACGTCGTCGACGTCACCGACTTCGAACGGCCGCAGGAGCAGTCGCTCGGTGGTCAACTCGACGCGGTCGTTAGGTTCGTGGCTCATTGCTGCTTCGCCGGCTTTCGGCGCAACTGATCAAGGATCGGCCGTACTATCGATGCACCCATCATCCCGCACCCATTGCGAGTCCGAAGATAGCCCGCGTCAACGAGTACATCCGCTACGAGCCGGACGATCCGTGTCCGCCTCTTCTCGCAACGGGCGTCGCTCTTCAGGGGGTCGTGCTCACCCTCGCGAACACGGTGCTGTTCGTGACCATCACGGCCCGGGCTGCCGGCCAGGGCGACACCTATCTATCGTGGGCCGTATTCGCCGCGCTGATCATCGCGGGAGCGACGACCGCGCTGCAGGCGGCTCGCGTCGGGCGGCTCGGAGCCGGGCACGTGCTGATGAGCGGGGCCGGACCCCACTTCGTCGCGCTGGCCATCCTGGTCCTGGCGCTGCCGGAGGCCGGACTTGCCACGCTCGCCAGCCTCATCGTGGTCGCATCGCTGGTGCAGTTTGCGCTGGCGGCCTGGCTGCCGCTGCTGCGGCGCATCATCACGCCGGTCGTCGCCGGCACGGCGCTGATGCTGATCGCCGTCATGGTTATGTCAATCGCGATCGGGAGGATCGGCGAGCCGACCGAGGGCGTGCCGCCGGCCGCGGGTCCCGCCGTGGCCGTGACGACCCTGGCGGTCGCCGTGATGCTGGCCATGCGAGCGTCCGGGGTTTGGCGACTATGGGCGCCCCTCATCGGCATCGTTTCGGGCTGCGCGGTCGCCGCCGGGTTCGGCCTTTACGACCCTCAGCCGGTTCTCGACGCGCCCTGGTTCGACCTGCCGGACTTCACGGCCTGGCCGGGCCTGGACCTGACGCCGGGCGTGGAGTTCTGGACGTTCCTGCCGGCGTTCCTGATTGTGAGTCTGGTATCGGCCGTCAAGGCCAGCGGCGACGGCGTCGTCATTCAGCAGGTGTCGCGGCGCGAGCCCCCCGCCACCGACTTTCGTGTGGTTCAAGGCGTGCTCAACACCAACGGGCTCGGCGCGCTGCTGTCGGGAATTGCCGGCACGCTGCCGACGATCATTTTTTCGCCGTCCACCGTCTCGCTCATCACTTTCACGGGAGTCGCGGCGCGCCGCGTCGGATATGCCATGGGAGGCGTCCTCGTGGCGCTGGCGTTCTTGCCCAAGGTGGCGGCCGTCCTGCTCACGATTCCGAGTCCCGTCATGGGGGCTTTCCTGCTGATGATCATGGGGCTGCTTTTCGTGGAAGGCATGCGGACGGTCGTCCAGGACGGACTCGATCATCGAACGGCGCTAGTGGTCGGCGTGTCCCTCGCGATCGGCGTTGGCTTGGAGAGTCGAAACGTGGTCGCGGACCTCCTGGGCGAGACCTGGGTCGCCTCACTCAGCAACGGCATGACGGTCGGCGTCGTCGCCGCCGTGCTGATGACGCTGTTTCTCGAAGCGTCCGGCCGGCGGCAAAGCCGACTGGAGGTCCCACTGAGCACGGCCTCGCTGCCCGCGATCGACGCATTCCTGCTCGACCTCGCGTCGAAGTTGGGCTGGAACACGGCGTCGACGGAGCGGCTGCGCGCCGCGGGCGAGGAGACGCTGTCGAGTCTGCTGCAGGCTGATTCTGACTACGGGGCCGATCGGGTGCCGCGTTTGATCGTGGTGGCTCGGCCCGGGGATGCGGTCGAGCTGGAGTTCCTGGCGGTGTTCGACGAGGAAAACCTCCAGGACCGGCTGGCCTACCTGAGCGAGCAGCCCCAGGTTCCGGAGGCAGCCGAGATATCCTTCCGCCTTTTGCGGCACTATGCATCCTCGGTGCACCACCGGAAGTATCACGGCATCGACGTGGTGACGGTGCACGTGGATGGCTCGCGTTAGCTGGTTGCGTTGGACCTGGTGGAAACGTCTCCCACCAACAGACGAAAGGACAGGCCCTGATGGCCGGATACGTGATCGTGAATGACGAGATTACGGACGACGCGACATTCGCCGAGTTTCGCCAGAAGGTCGGAGCAACGGTAGCGGCTCACGGCGGCAGGTATCTGGTGCGCGGCGGCGCCACCGAAGTCGTCGACGGCGACTGGGCTCCCGACCGGCTCGTCATCATCGAATTCGACAGCGTCGACCAGGCCAAGGCGTGGCTGAACTCGGCCGATTTCCTGGCGATCAAGGACCTTCGCGTCAGCTCCGCGAGCGCCAGCGTGGTCATCGCCGAGGGCGTGTGACTGAGGCAGGGTCTAATTCAGTCGGTAGGCTCGACCCCAATCCGTTCGGTAACCCTTCGACAAGCTCAGGGCGAACGGATTGGGGTCCGTGCACTCCAAGGCCGTGTGCTTGCCCAAAAGTTTCCTAGCCGCTATCGCCTGAGCCCTCTCGGGCGGGCGATGCTCAGTCGATCGACAGCCCGGCGAACTTCGCCGCGTTGACGCCGAGGACGAGCCGCTTCTCCTCGTCCGAGAGAAAGTCCGCGTGCGTGGTGACCATGGTGAGGTTCTGCTTGTAGGTGCAGCGGCCCTCGGTCCAGGGCCAATCCGTGCCCCACATCACACGCTCCACGCCCGCACCCCTGACCAGACCCTCCAGCAGGGCGAGTCCGTTGGCATAGGGGTATTCCCACTCCGGGCCTTCCAGCCCACCGTTCTTCCAGGCGATCTCGTCGCCGAAGAAGATCGTGATGGCGGCGATGTCGGTGTAGAGGTGCTCGTGCCGATTGAGCAGCGCCACGAAGGGATCGAGCGAGGGAAACGGCGGGCGGCTGTTGGCCAGCCACTGGTCGCCCCAGGTGAAGCAGCCCCAGTGGGTCAGCAGGAATTTGACCGTCGGGAAATCGCGCGCGACGGGATCGAAGAGGCCGAGGAATTCCTCGTAGTCCGACATGCAGGCGCGAAGGCGCGGATCGTTCCAGCGCTCCCAGGCCATGATGATGGGCACGTCACGCTCGGCACACAGCTCGTAGACCTTGCACAGGCCAGGGTCCGACGGCCAGTGGCCGGTATAGGCGGGGAAGATCTTGAGCCCCACGGCCCCCGCGTCGAGGTCCTCCCGGATCCGGTCGAGGTATCCCGGTCGATCGGGATTGATGTGGTCGGTGAACCAGATGAAGCGGTCGTGGTCGGCGGCGGCGATCGCCTCGGTGAAATACTCCTTGGTGATCCGGTTGATGGCCGGATCGTTCCAGGTGTCGCCAAGGTCCGGCCAGATGTCCTCGGCCGTGTAGCTGATGAGAAAACACTTGTCCACGCCGGCGTAGTTCATCTCGTCGAGCAGCAACTCGGCCGACATTTCGTGCCAGGTGTAGTGCATCCGGATGCTGCGCTCCACGCCGTGGGCCTTCTCCAAGATGTGGACCTGGGTGTCGATGATCATTGGTGCCTCGTTTCTCGGACAGGCGCGGCGGCGGCGCTCCTTGCGGCTATGTGCGCAGGGTACTCAGATCGCCTGGGATGGTCCCGTGGTCGAGCCGTTTGCATCGGGAGAGAAGGGCGGTTTGCGAACCGCCCCTCCGCCACGCATCCAGGCTGCCCCCCAGGTTCGACCGGACTGGATTCCGGCTTCCGCCGGAATGACGGAGGGGTATCGCAGGGGTCTCCAGGGTACGGGTTGCGGGCGGTGGTGTATCGGATTGGCGCAGCGTCCGCGCGGCACGACGCTGGATCAACCGATCCGTCATTCCGAGTGAAACGAGGAATCTAAGAGCCGCGGGAATCGGCCACCACGGCCGTCGCCTCCTCCCGGCCGTCGGCCGTCCGGCGCTTCCCTGATCCTCTGAGAGTGGCCGCTCCAGCGTCTCAGCCTCCTCGTGAACAGACGCATGACGATGCAAACACTCGGCCGCCGCTTGACGCCCAAGTCCGTCACCGTCTCGGCCGGCACCGCTCCGGAAACATCACCAGTCGTACACTGCCGACCGATATGGTTGAGACTGTGTCAATCCTCGCCAGAAGCACCAGCAAGGCACCACAACCGTGACGCCCGAGGCGAACCAAGCTACAGACAAAGATCCGCCCACGTCCGTGTGGCTTGTCCGAGGGGGTGCCCAAGGCGAGGACGAGTCCGTCGCTTTGGATAACGGCCTAGCGATTATTGGCTATCACGAGATCCCCGACCTAGCGTCCGCCGCTGATGCGGCAGCGGTACTCGCTCTTGTTCAGGAGCACCTTGCCGGTGGATCCAGGAGCCGCGATCGCAACTTCGCAGCTCAGTTGACGGCGTTTGCATTGCGTATGCGCCTAAACGACATCGTCGCGCTGCCGCTAAAGACCCGACGCGGCCTGGTCGCTCTCGGGCGTGTCTCAGGACCGTATCGCTACCAAGAAGTCGACGGAATCAAGCGTCACACGCGATCGGTCAATTGGATTCGGCCGGACGTTCCTCGATCTGAGTTTGGGCAGGACTTGCTCAATTCACTAGGCGCGTTCATGACGGTATGTCGGATCCACCGCAACGATTCCGCGCCACGAATCGCCAGTATTTTGGAAGGTCAGGAAGACCCCGGTACAGACGCGACGAACGCAGAGTCAGATTCCAGCCAGAACGGGGACGAGACAGTACGCGATGACCAAGCAGTCCCAGATGTCGCCGATCTGGCGCGCGAGCAAGTGGTTGGCCGTATTCGGGCACACTTCACCGGGCATGAGCTCACGCGTCTCGTTGACGCCGTACTACAGGCCCAGGGGTATTTCACATGGCCATCGACGCCCGGGCCTGACGGCGGAGTGGACATTCTGGCAGCCCGAGGCTCTCTCGGATTCGAAGGGCCGCGAATCTGCGTTCAAGTCAAAGCGACCGCAGATCCCGCCGACGTCACGATCCTTCGCAGCCTCCAAGGCACTATGCAGTCCTTCCGAGCCGATCAGGGACTCCTCGTCTGCTGGGGTGGATTTACGAGCGCCCTGGAGCGCGAGGCCCGACAGAGCTTCTTCCGGGTAAGGCTCTGGAACGCCAACAATCTAGTGAGTGCGATCTACAAGACTTACGAGAATCTCCCGAAGCAAATCCAGGCCGAAATCCCGCTGGAGCGAATATGGACGCTCGTGCGCGACGATGGTGAGGGGTGATCCTCAGGAATCGCCTGCGGACCCATCGGCGAACTTAGACCAGACTATGCGCCTGGCCAGATGTCGATCGACACGGAAACGCACCGCGATCTTGGCAGCGACCGTCTCCAATTCCGCCCGCGCGCCGGCCGCCGCGACCGGCCCGGACTAACTGGCCTCCCCCGTGCCCGACCAGCGCATCGTTCTGACCTACGACCCCGACGGGACGCTGGTGGACCGCGTCCGCGCCGCGCTGCCGCACCGGTCGCTCGAGATCGTCTGCGAGTATTCCTCGGACGCGCTGCCCGAGGTGATGCCGGGCACGACGATCCTTTTCGGCAACTACCTTGCCGCGGAGGCCCTGGAACAGTCGCGCGACCTGCGCTGGATTCAAACCGTGGGCGCCGGGGTCGACGTGCTGCTTTCGGTCGATCTCACGTCGACCGATATCGTCGTCACGAACACCAGCGGCGCATTCGGCGTCCAGATCGCCGAGCATGCGCTGTCGCTGATGTTTGCGCTGGCCCGGCGACTGCCCGCGGCGCTGGAGTCGCAGGCGGCAAGGCGCTACGCGCCCGAGCCCCGCGACGACCTGTTCGAGCTGACCGGCAAGACCGTGGGCATCGTGGGGTTCGGCGACGTGGGCCAGGCGCTGGCGCGGCGGGCGCGTGGGATCGGCATGCGCGTCATCGCGCTGCGCCGCTCGCCGGGCGACTCTCCGGCGACAAGCGCTGAACTAGCCGACCTGGCGCTCGACCCGCTGGCCGACTCGGACCGCGGCGACGCGTCGGCGCTCGTGTACGAGGTCATGGGACCCGACCGGTTGAGCGAGTTGCTGCGCGAATCCGACGTGGTGGTCAACGCCGCGCCCCTGACGGACGCCACCGTGCGCCTCTTTGGCCGGGAACAGTTCGGTCACATGCGGTCCACCGCGTGCTTCATCAACCTCGGGCGAGGCGAAACGGTGGACCAGGAGGCGTTGATCGACGCGCTGCAAGATGGCGTCATCGCCGGAGCGGGTCTGGACGTCACCACGCCCGAGCCGCTGCCGCCGGATTCGCCCCTCTGGGCGCTGCCCAACGTCATCCTCACTGCCCACTACGCCGGCTGGTCCGACACCATGCTCGACCGCATTTACGCGATCTTCGCGGACAACCTGCAGCGCTTCGACCGCGGCGAGCCGCTACGCAATCGGGTGGATGTGCGGGCGGGGTACTGATCATCCGGAGTCCGTCGTCAGGTCCTTGTGCGAAATCGGCGGCGTTCCGGGCACGCAACTCCACGGCTCCTGCTGGACCTCGGTGCCGTCCGATTGGGTGATTTGCCAGCCGGCGCTCATGGGCTCGATGTCGCTGCAGTGCTCGATTTTGGCCGTGCGGATGCACTTGCCGTCGAGGACGTAGCTGGTGGCGGACGCGACCTTGCCCATCGTTCCATCGGCTGAAATGCGGTCCATGGCAAACATTCCCATCTGGATGTGCCTGTCCATTTCGTCGTCGAACGGTCGCTCGTAGACCGCCTCCGCCTCGGCGACGTCGTACATCAGGATCTGCTCGACGGTGTGTCCCTCGACGCTAACGTGGACCCAGCGCACGTTCACGCCCCGGATTTCTCCGCTTTGCTCGGTGACTCTTGCGGTCACGACGCATCGCCCACGCGCAGATCTGCACGTTCGGATTGCCGCGCGTGGTCGTAGAGGCTATCGGCCATCGAGGTGATCTCCGTCGCCATGGTCAGCGTGTCTCGCCACTTTGCTGGGATTGCTTCTGCGCCATAGGTAGCGCCAGCGATCTGCCCGTAGATGGCAGCGGTGGTGTCGGCGTCGTCGCCGAGGTTGGCGGCCAGGAGTGCGCCCTCGCGAAAGTCGCGGGATTTGTGAAAGGCCCAGAGCGCCGCCTCCAGTGAATCCACGACGTAGCCGGTTCCGCTGATCTCCGGAGGCTCGCGATGCTTGAACGACCCGTTGGCGATCTCGGCGATCCTTCTCGCCAAGGAGTATTTTTTCCAACGACCAAAGTCCGGGCAATATCCTGGGGAGAGAAAGGTGCCCTTGTCGACGCCGCGCAAGGCCCCGACGAGCAGGCCGGCGAAGTAGCGGCAGGCATCGATCGCTTCTTGAGCCCCGTGGGTCGTTTGCGAGCTCTCGGCGCTCCTGCGGATTGCCTCGAAAGCATCGCCGGCAAAGAACATCGGCACTGGCGCCAGCCGCATGAGCGAACCGTTCCCGGCGGTATGGGGGTCAGTGGAGCCGGCCAGGGGTTCGCCGGTTGCCACGAAGCGTGACAACGCGCTCGCGACGGTGTTGCCGATGTCGAAGCATGTGCCGGTTGACGAGAAATAGCCCTCGTAGCGCCAGCGGAAATAGCGCCGCATCTGGTCCATTGGGTCGAACTGGCCCCGCTCGATCAAGCTCGCGGCCAGGCACAGGGCCATGGACGTGTCGTCGGTCCACTGCCCGGGCTTCAGGCCAAACGGTCCGCCACCGATCATGTCGTCGATTGGCTCAAGCGTATTTGGCGGTTTGAACTCCAGCGTCGTGCCCAACGCGTCACCCGCCGCGAGCCCCAGCAGGCAGCCGCGAAAGCGATCCCGTGGTGATGGTGCGCTCACGTGGTCAGCTCCTACGGCAGCCTCAGGGAGCTCTGAATTTCGTCGTGCGCCATTTCGAAGAGCCGCGCCAGGGCGTTGGCCAGGTGCATTTGGCGGGGCGTGCGGCAGCGCACGGCGAGCAGGCCCGGACTGGCCACGACGACCGCCAGGCACTTGGCCCGGCTGGTGGCGACGTTGAGGCGGTTGAGGCTGTAGAGAAACTCCATGCCGCGGGGCGCCTCTTCGGCGGAGCTCGTGGCCATGGAGTAGACGGAGATCGGGGCCTCCTGGCCCTGGAACTTGTCGACCGTGCCGATGCGCAAGGCGCGGAGCTCAGGTCGCGACTCAAGCTGGCGAATCTGCCGGTTGTAGGGCGTGATGATGAGCACGTCGTCGGCGGTCAGCGTGTGAGCCGCGCCGTCGGCATCGGTCCAGGCGGGGCGCGATCGGAGCAGCCGGTCGACGGTGTCGGCAATCGCGGTGGCCTCCTCCTCCGAGTCGCTGACGCGGCGCTCATGCGCCACGGCCACGAAGCGCAGACCTGTCCCTTGGAACGGGGCCGAACCGGCCAGCTCCAGGTTCTCGCGACCGTCGTGCGAGCGCAGGCTGTCCTCGTAGAAGACCTCCGAGGTGAATGCGCAGATGCTGGGATGCAGGCGCCAGGTGCCGTCCAGGAAAAGGCCCATGTCGCTCGGCATGACCCGCGCGCCGTCCAGGACGTGCGCCAGCACCGACCGATCCGCGCCGGGCGGATGCACACCCTGCAGCGGCTGATCCAACTGCTGCGGATCGCCCAGGAGCAACAGGCTGTCGGCGCACGGCGCCGAAGCCACGGCGTCGGCCAGCGACATTTGCCCGGCCTCGTCGATGCAGAGCACGTCGACCAGGGCCTCGGCTTCGACCCGCGCCCAGAGCCACGACGTTCCGCCCACCACGTCCAGCGATCCCGTCGCGAGCTGTCGGCAGGCATCCTCGACTCGGGGCAATGGCACGGCGTCGGCGAACGCCGGCTGGCCGGTCCCGTAACTGGTCCGCTGACCGATCCTGACCGCAACTCCGCGCGCCTCGGCCACCCGCGCCGTCTTTTCGAGCAGCTCGCCGATGACCTTGTGGCTGTTGGCCGTCACGCCCACGCGCTTCCCGGCCTCCACCAGGTCCACGATCATCTCGGCGCCGACCGTGCTCTTGCCCGAACCGGGCGGTCCCTGGATCGCCAGATAGCTCTCGTCCAGCGTCTGGACCAGACGCCGGGCCGCGTCCTGGGCGTCTTCGCCGTCACGCGCCAGCGGCGCGCCCTCGGCCTGTCCAACCCGCGGCGGACGCCGCAGCAACAAGTCGCGCGCCGCCCGATATGGCCCAGGAGCGTCGATGCCGAACTCAATCACCCAGGCGGCAAAATTCCACAGGCTCGGCGGCTTCGGCCCGGGACGGACATGCTCGTGGGGAATGAGCGACGTCGGCGCCGGCGCGGTGCGGCTCGACGTGGCTCTTAGCTTAACCAGGCCCGCCCGATCGTCGACCGCGACCACCTCGCCAACTGAAACGCCGTTCTGATCGTGCGGTTTGTCGCCGACGTCGATCTTGTGGTCCTGCGGCGGAAATCGAAAGCTATGGATCGTGGAACGGGACCGCGGCCTGGGATCGGCCTCGCTGCCCACGTAGGTCAGACGGCCCAGCGCGTCCGACTCGTTTACGCGCTCTTCGTCGGTCAGCTCGTCCCGTAGGTGGAAATAGCGCCACCAGAACGCTTTGTCTTCGCGCCGGTGCCAGTCAAGCAGCTGCCCCAGCAGCCAGCGGCCGCGCTGGGCTGGATCGTCAAGCGACGTGCCGTCCGTCAGATCCTGGGGCAGGTCCGCGGTGAGCTCGGCCACGAGTGCCTGCACCTCCTGCTGAAGTTCCGAGTCCTCGGTTTCTTCCACCGGCATCACCATCGGGCGCGGCGGGGCCTCGGCGCCAAGCTCCCTCGCAAGCGCGGAGCGCTGCACTTCCAGCCATATGCGCAGGCGATACGTCGACAGGCAATCGTCGCGGTTGTAGGCCCTGATCTGTTCCAGCAACGCGTCCCGATCGGTCTCTTCGTCGGGCTCGAGCCAGTGCTCGAACTCCACGATGCTCTCGCCCGCGTCGCGCAGATCGACCTCCCGTTTGAATCCATAGAGCGGCTCGAGACGCTTGATGGAGTAGCTCTCCACCGAGGCCCGGATGCCCTGCCGCACCACGCGGTAGAGGTCCACGAACACGCATCCGCGCAGGAGCTGATCCACCTCCGACTCGCGGGTGGCGTAGCGCCCGGCCAGCCGCTTCATGGCCCCGGTTTCGTAGGGCGCGTAGTGGTAAACGTGCATGCCCGGGTGGTCGGCCCAGCGGTTCATGATGAGGTCGATGCAGTCCTCGAACGCCTGCCGTTCGGCCGCCGGCGTCACCGTGTCGTCCGCGATCGACCAGAACGCATGGAACGTTGGGTCGCCCGCGGCGTCCGTCCGCCCAGGCTCGATGATGCCGAAGAGATAGTCGACGCCGTCGATCTCCTCGGAGCCAAAGAATGGATCGCCCTCCAGGTCGAGGAACAGGTCCCCCGGCGACGGCTCCGGCAGCGCCCAGAGACCCCGGTCGGGAACCAGCGTGCCCTCGCGGTCGCGTTCGGGCGCGATGCGCTCCGAGATCACCCGTCCGTCGCCGCGAACCTGAATAGCCGCCTGGGCCTGCGCCCGTTCCAGCGACTCCTGGCTGACGCCGTCCAGGCGTTCCGGCAGGGGCGGCGAGGGGTTGGCCAGCCCGCGCCGCGTGGTCACGTCGATGGCGTGCAGGGCCCGCCGCTGGCGGGAGGTCAGGTTGGCCACCAGCGCCAGGTCGTCTTCCCGCCGCCACTGAGCCCGGCACCTCTGGCTCCAACGACAGAAGTCGCAATGACCGACGGGCTCCGGCTTCGAGGCGACCGGAACTGCCGGTGCGGGCTCGTCCAGCATGGCTTCGAACTCGCGGGCGACCAGGCGGCAATAGGCCGCAAAGTCGGCCACTCGCAGGCTCTCCGTCTTCCGCTCGACCCCGCCCAACGCCAGGTGCATTCGGTCCGGCTGCCGCCCCTGCATGGCGGTCAGCAGGTCGGAGTACATGCCGATTTGGAGCACGGCCGGCGCCGTGGGACGGCGCGCCAGCTTGGTGTCCCAGACCTCGTAACTCCAGGCGCCGAGGTCGCTGGGCGACTCGACGCGCCGCAGGAAGTCCGCATAGCCCAGCCGCCGGTCGTCGAGGAGCACAGCCTGGTAAATCACGTCAACGCCGTCCCGCATGGCCTGCAGCGTGGCGGCGTGCTCGGACTCAACTGCGCCCGCCGGGGACACGGTATCGGGCGGTCGAATTTCCTTGATTTCCAGATGCTGAGCCCGCAGGAATTCCAGGAATCGCTCCTCGTACTCGCGGCCCCGGCGCGCCATGCGGTCGAGCACCGGGTCGTCCTGAAATGGGCGCTTGAGATGACGCAGCGCCGCGGCCCGCTCCAGGTTGGCCAGGTGCCGGCACTCCAGAAACGCCACCAGATCGGTGGCCGAATAGACCAGCCGATCGTCGATCAGTTGCATCGCGGATTCACCAGCCCGTCCCCATGGCCGCCGCGTGGGCGACGGCCACGCGTGCGATCAGCGCGAGCGCCCCGCCAACATACTTGGCAAACCGCAGGTGGCGAAAACGTCAGTGCTACGGGGCCAAGGCGCGAGTGTGGCCTTGACCACATCGGCGCGACGCGCCTGAGAGTCTGAATCCCGGTAGCCCTTGCGGCTAGGACCGACCCTCGACGATAGTTTTCGGGCGTAGCTACAAGTGAAGGCCAATTCATGCCGGCCATGCTCGCGTGGCTCGATCATTCCGAGGCTGAACAACGAAGAGCCCGCGAGATCATCAAGTTCTTCATGCAGCCGGAGAGTCGCGACGAGCTGGGAATCGGCGGGATTCGCGATGCGCTCAGCAACACGCTGTTTCCCGGGACCTCGATGCTGCTCACGCGTGCCCGGTACCTCCTGTTCATTCCCTGGCTGTATCGCGAGGGTGCGCGTCGGGGACACGTCGGCCCGAAGCTCACCCAGTGGGTCGAGTGGAACGAACGTCAACTCATTGGCGCGCTGCGCAACGGCGGCGATTTGGAGGGCTTGATCGGCCGCTTCGCTGGGGCAGACGTCCGACACCTTCCCTCCGGCATCTATTGGAACACCCTGCGACGCTTCGGAATATTGCGCCGCGAAGTGACGCCGGGGCAGATCGTGGGCCTGCCGCAGCACACGCGCCAGACGGACGACGCGACCGAGTTTCTCGGTCACTCCAACGCCCTCTGGGCGCCCACGCTGCCCCCGCCTCCGGCTGACTTCTTCGACCTCGAGCGATGCGACTTTGCCCTCACCCGCGACGAGGCGACCTGGCTCGCCGAGCAGATTGTCAATGCCGTGCCCGGGACCCTGCTCCAATTCCTGGTCGCCCGCCGCAGCCGGATCGCGGACGCCAGCGCGTATGCCTGGGAGGACCCGAACATCGATGGGGTGACCGGCCGCGTTCGCGACGCCCTCAACGAAGCGCACCGCTTCGCCCTCGCCATGCACGGAGCCGCGTTGCTCTACAACGTGCTCCTCGCCGAGCGCGCCGAGAAGCTCGGGCTCTCCAAGTTCGATGGTCGCCGGGAGGAGTTGGTCGCCGAGCTTGACGCGTGGCGTGCCGAACTCGACGGCAGCGATGTCGGCAACTGGGACTTGAACGGACTGTGGGCGCTGGTTGCCGCTCGAGGGAATCCAGCCTCGGCGGTGACGCGGTCATTCGTGACCGACTGGGTTGGACTGGCACGCGGCAAGCCCGGCGCACGACTCGCGGACGACGACGACGCGCGGCAGTTGATCTGGAAACGGGAACAGCAGCACAAGCGCGGCCAGGCGCGGCTCAGCAATGACCGGCTCATGCGTCAATGGGGCGGCGCCTCCGGATCCTGGCGCCTCACGTTTCGCTGGCGAGTCGTGGCGCGACTGCTCAATGACATGGCCGACGGGCGGGAAAACGGTCGTGCTGGCGCCTGATAGCCGGGAACTCTTGCTCGACGCCTTGCGGCCGCCCCCGCGGCACTCCCTGGATCACGCGGTCGCGACGACGTTCACCCTCGATCTCGAAATCGCCCTCATGGTCCCGCTTGCATTCGCGGGCTTTCAATTCGACGAGCAGTCGGATCCCGTCGAGGTCATGCAGGCGCTGCGCACGATGAGCGGCCGCATGGACATCTTCTGTCAGGCCGGCGCCATCCATGCCGGCAAGTGGCCGTCCGACCTGGTGGCCCTGCTCGAGAGCAGCATCCACGCGGCAGCGCCCCCTCGGCGAGGCAGCATCTTTCATCCGAAGACCTGGGTGCTCCGATTCCGCGGTCCGTCCCAGGAGTTCTCCTACCGGCTCCTCGTGCTCTCGCGCAATCTCACCGCAAGTCGCAGTTGGGACACCATCCTCCGGCTTGACGGGCGGCCGGGAGACCGAACCAGCGCAAACAGCGGGCCCCTGGCGCAGTTCGTTCGCGCGCTGCCCGAAATGGCCGTCCCGCCATTGCCGCCGAGCCGTCACTCGATTCTCACCACGCTTGCCGACGAACTTCGCAGCGTCGAGTGGGAGTTGCCTGCCGGCGTTCGCGAGGCCCGCTTCCACCCCATCGGACTCCGGAATGCCCCCTCGTTTGCGTTTGAGGAGCACTCCCGCGGCTATCGAAAGCTCGCGATTTCACCGTTCCTCGGCGCAGGTGCGCTACGGCGATTTTTCCGACCCAAGGCCGGACGGACATCAATCCTCGTCTCATGCGGCGAGGAGCTCAATGCCCTTCCCCCGGCCGCGCTCGAACACGTGGATGTCTACGAGATTGATCCGACGGCGAGTCTTTCCGGGGATGATGTCGAGGACGACGGGTTCCAGACCTTGTCGACCAACCTGCACGCCAAGCTCTTCGTCGTGGAGCGCGCTCGGCTCGCGCATCTCTTCGTCGGCTCCGCCAATGCGACCCACGCAGGCTTCAGCCACAACGTCGAATTCCTCTGTGAGCTCGTCGGCCCGGTTGCGAAGTTCGGGGTCAATGCGATCGTCGGCGAGAATGCTCCGTTTCGCGCCATGCTCATGCCCTACGTTGCCGCCGCCGCGCCGGAGGTGGACGAAGCCAGCGAAGCCGAACGGGGGCTCACGGATCTGCTGTTTGGCATTGCGTCCCGTGTTGCCTTTCGCACCACTGTCACGAAAGCGGACGACGGATGGGTTGCCCGGATTGCCGCCGATGGCACGCTGCCGCCCATGCCCGAGGACTCCAGGCTCACCGTCGCTCCCCACAACCGGGACGACGAGGCCCACGCACTCAGTCCCGCGGAGCCGATCGACGTGGAACTGCCGCCCCGCGAGCTCGCGGATATCACGGCATTCCTTCGGCTCACGGTTAGCCACACGGTCGCGGGTAAACCGGTGCAATGCTCGGCCGTCGTCTGTTCGAAGCTCCACGGTGCGCCAGCCGATCGCTTCCAGACCATCCTGGCCCGGCAGATCGACACGCCGGAGAAGTTCATGCGGCTGCTCGCCCTGCTCATTGGCTTCGCTTCCGCCAGTGTCGTGGACATGGCCACGACGGCCGAAGGGCAAGGGAGCTGGTCGACCGGCGCCGGTCAGGGCGTCCTGGAATTGCTGGCGCGCGCCCTGTCCGAGAGACCCGACTCCATCGATCACCTGGAGGAAATCGTCGAGCATCTCCGCCGATCAGCGGCCGGCCCGGCCGTCCTGCCTCGAGGCTGGGACGACGTCTGGCTGCCGGCCCTGGAGGCGCGGCGCGCGATGCGCGCCGGCGACCCATGACGCTCTCGATCCGTGAGGGCGCGGCGGGCGCGCTGAGCGACTTCCAGCGGGCCACCGCCGTGCACGCGTTCCGGCGGCTCTATCTCGATCAGGACTCGTCGCGGCGATTTCTCGTGGCCGACGAGACGGGGCTGGGCAAGACGCACGTCGCGCGAGAGGTCATCGCCCTCACGCTCGACCACCTACAGCAGGTCGACCGCGTGGGTCGCATCGACATCGTCTACGTGTGCTCCAACGCAGATATCGCCGCTCAGAACATCCGCAAGCTCAACGTGACCGACTCCGACTCGGAGACCCCGACCTTCGCCACGCGGCTGAGTCTGCTGATCACGCAGCCGGACGTGCTGAAACCGACGAGGGGCGACAAAGGAAAACCGACCACGTTCGTAGCCTTCACACCGGCGACGTCGTTTCAGTCCGGCTGGCAGATGGGAACGGCCGCGGAGCGTGCCGTGCTCTATGTGCTCCTTCGCAGCCACCTGGGTTTGCAGCGCGCACGGGCGACGGCGGCGCAGCGGATCTTTCAAGGCTTCGTGGCCAGCCGGCGTCGATTCGTCAAGTCGTACGTCGCTCACGCGCGTGCCAAGCGCTTCGAATCCAGCATCCGCCGGAGGTTCCTGGAGGCGTTCGACCGGAGCTGCGAGCGGGTATCGCTCCTGGAACTGATCGATAAAGTCGCGCGACGGCGGACTCTGACCGCGGGACAGCACAAGGCCGCTCGCAGGATCATCGGCAGCTTGCGCCGGATGCTCGCGCGAGCCGCGGTCCATGCGCTGGAGCCGGATCTCGTGATCCTGGACGAGTTTCAGCGCTTTCGGGATCTGCTCGACGTGAAGACCGGCGGCGAAGCGGCCGAATTGGCCAATGACTTGTTCACCCAATCCGACGCGCGCGTGCTCTTGCTGTCGGCAACGCCGTACAAACCATTCACGTATGCCGAAGAGACCGCGGAGGGCGGTGGGCACTACGAAGACTTCCTGAAGACCCTGGGATTCCTCGCCAATTCGAACGAACCGGTGGACAACCTTCGCGCCGATCTCGACGCGCTGCGGCAGGCGGCGCTCGCGGGCGAGCCGACGGCGACGATCCGCGATCGTGTGCAGGCCCAGCTCCGGAGATGGATCGCTCGCACCGAGCGGCCCACGGGCGCGCGCCAGGTCACCACGCTGGCGCCGACCAGGGGACGGTTCGGAGTCCAGGCGGACGACTTCTTGGGCTACGTCGCATTGCGGCGGGTCGCCGACGCGGTCAGGGCTCCGCTGAGCGTCGAGTACTGGAAATCAGCCCCCTACTTTCTCAATTTTCTGACCGGATATCAGGTGGGAGAACACGTCCGCGACGCGATGAAGATTCCGGATCGGCGGGCCGGATTGATGCCGATGTTTCGCGGCGCCCAGCGGATCGCACGACCCAGTGTTCAACGCTTCCGGCCGGTCGAGTGGGCCAATGCTCGAATGCGAGCGCTAGCCGAGGAGACGCTCAGTCCCGGCTGGTGGCAGTTGCTCTGGATGCCGCCCTCCCTGCCCTACCACCGACTCGGCGGTCCGTACACGTCGATCGATTCGACCGCGATCACCAAGAAGCTCATTTTCTCGAGCTGGGTCGCCGCTCCTTCGGCCATCGCATCGCTCCTGAGCTACGAGGTCCAGCGACGGATCTTCACGAAGGCCAGGGGGTCTGATATCGAGAACACGCCCGCGGCCCGAGCGGCCATTTCGAGGCGGCTCGACTTTCGGATGCACGAGGGCCGGCCCGCCTCGATGTCGGCGCTGGCGTTGTTCTGGCCGCAACCGGCGCTGGCGTCCTGCACCGATCCGCTGGACGCCGCGCGTGACCTCGCCGAGCTGCCGAGCGTGGAGCGTCTCCTCGAGTGGGCCCAGGAGCGCATGCAACCCGTCGTCGGTCCGGCCGGCCACACGGCTTCCACGGCGAGCGCGGTCTGGCATTGGTTCGCGCCGATTCATGCCGATCGTGACGGCTCGCTGGCCTCCGCGCTCCTCGGCGTCCACCAGAGCACCTTGACCGAGGCACTGGCAGGGGACACTCCGGAGCACCGCGCGCTGGACACGCATGTGGAGCACGCGCTCACCGCCCTTGGCGGCGAGTATCCAGAATCGGAACGACCATCAGACTTGCTCACGACCAGCGCGCTTCTCGGATTGGGAGCGCCGGGGAACATCGCGTGGCGAGCGCTCAACCGGCTGAAGCGGGCGGACGACCGTGTGACCGAGTTAGGGCAATGGCGCGCAGCGGCAATCCTCGCTTCCGGCTTGAGGAGCGTGTTCGCCCGGCCCGTCTCGATACTGCTTCTGGACAGCCTGTACGCCGGCTCCGGCAGCACACGCGACGACGACGGCATCTATTGGCGCAGGGTGGCTCGCTACTGCATCGACGGGGGTCTGCAAGCCGTCTTGGATGAATACATCCACCACCTCGCCGGGGAAGCAGGCGTCAACACGACTACCGATGAGGGGCTGATCGCGCTTGCCGCAACGGCACGGCGCGCGATTGCCGTTCGAGAATCGGTGTACCGCGCAACCGACATCGAAAACTTCGACGGCGAGGGCATCGCGTTCCCGAGCCGTTATGCGATGCGGTTTGGCAGCGCCCGACAGAGCCAAGATGAAGCAAGGCTCCCCGAGATCCGGGCTGCGTTCAACTCGCCGTTCTGGCCGTTCGTGCTCGCCACGACTTCCGTCGGCCAGGAGGGAATTGACTTCCATTGGTGGTGTCACTCGGTCGTCCACTGGGACCTGCCGGGAAACCCCGTCGATTTCGAGCAGCGTGAGGGCCGAGTGGACCGCTACAAGGGCCACGCGATCCGCAAGAATGTCGCAGCCGCACATCGATCGGCAGCACTGGCTCCCGGAGTTAGGGACCCCTGGGCCGCGGTCTTCGAAACTGCCTCCGCGGAGAGCGACCGCGGTTTAGGCGGCCTTTCCCCCTGCTGGATATATCCGGGAAGTGCCCAAATCCACCGACGAATCATGGCCCTTGCCCTGAGTCGCGACGAGGATCGATGGGCGCGGCTGCAGGAATCGCTGGCGCTCTATCGCCTGGCGTTCGGTCAGCCGCGGCAAGAAGACATGCTGGCCGCCCTGGAGCGTCGCGGCATCGCCGGTAGGCCGGACCGGATGGCGGACCTCAGGATCGACCTGCGTCCCCCGGTTCCGGGAGCGATGCGCTAGACCGATCGGCATCCGCCGCGACGTGGTCGTCAATCGAGGCGCTGGGAGAGTTGAGGCCGGCTCCGCGACGAGTCCTTCAATCGAGAGTCTCGGGAGATGACGTCAATGGCCTCGAACGTCGAGTCTCAGGCAAGGTCGATGACGATGCGGCAGTGGTCGCTTGGGCCCCAGTCGTCGGGACTGTTGAGGGCGCGGGCCCACACGCGGTCGGCGATGTTTTCGGTGGCGAAAACGTAGTCGGCTTGCGCCCAGGCCTGGGCAGGCGTTTCGACCATGGACTGGAACGTCACGACATTTCCACGATTGCCGTGGCGCCCCTTGAGATTGACTTTGCGAAAGCCCAGCGCCCGCATTCGGTCAAAGGCTGTCTGGAAGTGCAGCGCCTCCCGCTCATTCCAGATCGGAGTCGGATAAGTGCTCCAGCCTGGATGGATGGCCCAATCGCCCGCGGCAATGACGCGGCTCTGGCGCCCGACCAGTCGCGAGAGATCGGAGATCAGCCGATGCAGCGAGCCGATGGGCTCGCGACGACTCGGCGAGCCCGACTCGCGCGTGAATGCATTGGAGTACGGGGCCATGGAGACGACGATGAGGGACTCGTCCTCGTCAATCGGGCTCACGATCGCGGCGCCGAGCGTGCCCCACTCGCTCGTGTAGAAGTCGTGGCTGAAGGCATCGGCCATCGGCCCCGTCGCGATGAAGCTGGTGGAGACCCGCTCGGAGAGCCGGGCCACAACCGAGGGATAGCCCAAGGCGGCGTCTTCGCGCCCGGGCCAGAGCCTGTGGTCGTCCCAGAGCTTGTCGTCGACGTCGACGCGATGGCGGAGGTCGTCGGGCAGGCGTGAGGCTTCCTGCAAGAGCGCGATGTCAACCGCGTCCATCTCGACCAGCGCATCCCACGCCTTCCGCGAGTGCGCCATATTCCAGCAGACGATCCTCATTGAATGCGGCCGCCGCTCAGTTCAATCCTGCCGTCCGGCCTGCATGGTAGACGTGCCACGCCCGCCGAGACCACGTTTGGCCCGCGACTTGAGTGGCGTCGAGGGTGAGACTCGAACCTCCACAGCCCGGCCAGCCGCCTGACCACCTGCCTTCAGCGGACCGATCAAGTCACCGGCGCCCCGCAACCGCCGTTCCGAACGAGAGTGAGTTCTCTCGCAATGCGCGTGCTAGGTGCTTGGAATGAGGTGGCCGGTGACGCGTACATTGTAGTAATAGATACTATTTGGCTGGTCTGGACCGGTGCATCCAAGATTCAACGTAATATCGTCGCCGTATTGAAGACCAGATTCGTGATGCACCGCCTCTCCATTGATAAATAATGCAACGGAATTACGATCATAGATGAATCTCAAATGGAATCTCGCCCCGCCGACTACATCGTCGACTATATCCGGGTGTACGAAACGCTTCACAAATGTCCTGTCGCCCTCGTAATCGGCTCCCAATCGTACCCACGATATCGATTGGCGCGTATGGCGCATATAGTCATAGTATTCCCCGAAGACAATTATGTCGGCTCTCGCAAACGGCGTAACGGTGCCCTCGAATCGCAATCGCGCGAAAGACAACGCTGCGGGATTCAACCACACGTCCGCCGTGAGCTCAATAGACCCGCCTCGAACCGAAAGAGCCATCTCGCCATACCGCCCTTCGGCCACTGCGTCCCGTGGACACGCGATGCTCGCGCGCTCAAGCAGCGGGAAGCGGTCGAAGAGCGGGCGCACCGAACGCGCCGGGGCTACGCCACGCGCAATGTCATCCAGCCAGGCGCCCACCAGCACCTGAGCCTCTGTCGCCAAGAACAGCGAGTCGAGCCTGCGGATCTCGGGCGAGACGCTGGCCGCCATGCCCACCACGCGCCCCGCGGTGGTGGCGACTGGACCACCGCCGTTGCCGGCGTCGAGCACCGGGGCGAGGACGGCCGGCTGGCCAGGCTCCAGCAACCAGGCAATGAGCGGCGTCGCCGTCGGCTCCGAGCGACACTCCTCCGCTCGGCCTCCCGGCGCGCTCGTGGCGTCGTAGCCGATGGCCACAAGGCCGGTCGCTTGGGCCAGGTCCTCGGCTGAGCCCCATTCCACGGGAATGTGCCCGTCGCCTTCAACCTTGATGAGGGCAAAGTCCTGCTGGGCGTAGCCCGCGACGAACTCGGCGTTGGCGGTGTAGCCCCGCGGGCTCGTCACCACGAACGTGGCCGCGTCCAACGCCAGGTGCCAGGGGATGACCGCATAGCCGCTCGCAGTAACGACAAAGCCCGTCCCGCACGCCTGGTCCGTGGCGACGCGCAGCAGGGACAGCTCCACGAATCTGGCCACGTCTTCGGGCGTGACCCCATACGGGCCCCGGCGGCTCTCCAGCCCAAGCTCCAGCTGGTCGCCGACCGCGAGCGGCGCTTCCGGGCCAAAGGCCAGGTATTGCTGCCAGGCACGGTAGGGATAGCGGCTGTCGCGCAGGGTGTCGCCCAGCAACCGGAGCTGGACGGGCGCTGCGGGCGACTCGGGGTGGTATTCGAGCACCGCCGCCTGGAAGTACTGCCGAATGCGGCTGTCGGGCGGGCGGCCGGGGATGTGCAAGTCAGCGTCCTCATGATCGTCCGCGCGCGCATCGGTCTTGGGAAAGCCGAACGAGGCCACCCCGCCCAGCCGGTGGAAGAAGTCGGCGAAGCCGATGCTCTCGCCGTCCACTGAAAGGTTGGAGACCTTGTGGCCCCAGGGGCCGAGCGGCTCGCCGGGGTTGGGATTGGTCAGGTGCGGTTCGACGCCCTGGTCGATGGAGCCGCCGAGTCCACCGCCCAGATAGTCCCAGGCGAGCCGGCGCAGGAACGTGGGTTCGCCGCCGTCCGGCGGCGGCTGCCAGTCGATGACTCCGCGCTGGTAGTACTGCGTCAAAGTGCCCGGCCGCTCCTCCACGATGGCGGAGGTCGGGTAGCCCCAGCGTTCGATGCCGCCGGTCCGGGTGTAGTTCGCCAGGAAGTCGGCGCGAAATTTGGCGCCGTCGAGCAAGGTCCCGGCGATGTCCACCACGTTGTGTTCCAGGGGCTCGAAGAATTGGGTGCGCGCAACCTCCGCCGTCGCGAAGCCCGACTCGGCGCCGTGGGCGCCAGGCGGCACGGCCACCGCCCACAGCACCAGCGCGAGCAGCGGCACCGCGATGCGGGCTCGCTTCCACGACATTGGTGCGAGCGTTCTCAAGCCGCGGCCAGTGATTTGAGCGTTCACGCCCTGGCCGGACGCTCTCGGGTCGCGACCGCGTCGCTGTCGTGACGCCTGGGCCACATCGGGGCAACCGTCCACGTCCGCGTCACTTCAACCCAAACTATCAGGCCTCGATTGCGTCCTAACGTATCAGGCCGGTCTGGTACTAGCCTACCGGTGCGCTTCTGCCCCTGAGGTTCGGCGATCTGGGCAAACTATCGAGAGATACGGCGAACGCGGGCGCGGACGAAGGCGGGAATGCCCGCGGCTTCGCCAGGATCCTCGCCAGTCGATCGGGAACAGCCGGCATGGCTGCCGCGTTCCCGACGGCTCCGCAAATGGGCCAGACTCGCGGGTCCGAGCCGGCAAATCGTGGTGCCGAGGGCGGGACTCGAACCCACACAGCCCGGAGGCCACTAGCCCCTCAAGGTTTCGTCTACCTGGCGCGTTCTTCCCTGGTGTTCCCTTCTGTTCGTGCACTTGCCGGCGCCAACTCTGAGGCAAAGGCTAGTGCCCAACGTTCGACGATATGTCGTCGATCCGTCGCCAATCGGCGACATCTATATGTATCCCTCGGCACTGGATCTGGGGAGACGGACCGCCATGGTCGTGTGGCAGGCCAGTGCCAGTTGAGGGGACCTGATGCAGGCGCGACCGGCGTTCCCTTCATGTACTCGTTCCCTAGGCTGGTGTTGCGCCATTCCCGGCGGCTGAAACCACACGGGCGTATCGCACGCCCCTAGTGGCGGGACGCGGCGATCGATCTCGACGCGAGTCCCGGGGCGACATGGAATCAGCGCCAGCGCAATCATCTGGCCCATGGGGCCCTAGACCCGGAATTGCCGCTGCTGCGCATAGCGACGCGGCGTCGCCATCCACCTCAACGTAGGTCGAGGGCATCGTACTGGCGGTGCCCAGGGTCCTTCGCATCTCCTGGCATGCCCGGCGCAGAGCCGCTTGACGTCCTCAACGTCTACACGTAGCGTACGAATACCGAACAAATACCGAACAACTGGTGCTCGTGCAACGAACATCCCGTAGGGGTTTCATCTGCGGCCCCTTCACCCGAGAAGGGGCCAGAGGGTGCCATCCGTCTCAGCGCCGCCGCGGGCGTCGACCGGGCCTTGCTGAGCGGGGTTCTCGGCAAGTGCAGGGCAACGGCACCGCCCCCTGTTTCCCGCGCGTAAGGCCGCCAACCCCCGTGGGCAGTGCGCAAGCCTCCTGCTTCGGCCGGGTGGGCGCCAGCGTGACGGTCGCCACGGTGAGGTGTGATCGCTGCGGCGCCATGGCCAACCTGCCCGGCGGGCTGCTGCCACTTGGCTGGATGCGGACGCTGCGGCCGGAACGGCAGCCGCGCGTGATGTGCATTGATTGTGTGTGGACCGTCCATCACAAGGCAGCGCTCCTCGCCACTCGCAAGCATCGTCCCCTGCGGCCGACCGAGGTGCTTGAGCCGACCTATCGTGCGCTGCAGGCCCTTGGACCGATCACGGCCGCTCAGCTCGGCGAGGCGCTTGGGATCAAGGGAGAGACGGCCCGCGCGCGGGTGCGCCGACTGATCACGCGTCAATACGCACGGCAGGTGCCTGGCACATACCCCGCACAGTACGAAGCCGTCCAGACGTGAGCGGCTCCACGAGCCTTCGCCAGAGGGCTAAAGCGCAAGACGCGACCACTCCCGTGACCAGCTTGATTCCGGAGACCGTTGCAAGCTCGGCCGCCGTCGGCCGGCATCCAACGGTGCGGTCCACGAACCGCCTCACGCCTGAGCAAGAACTCATGCTCTCGATCTATGCGCGCGCCAAGCTTGACGCGGCTGGAGACGTGGGCTGGCGTTGGACCTCCCGCCGCGATCAGCTGCAAGCCGATGGCATCCGGTTCATGGACGACGTGCATGAATTGTTGGGGTATCCGCCAACCGTTGAGGTCTCGGACTTGTGCCTGGCCGTGGTTCGGATCTGCCAGCGGCGGCAGGCGCAAGCGCGCGCGAATCCGAGGTATCTGAGCGCATGCCGGCGTAGGCCCGGATAGCGTCCCCTTCTCCGTGCGACCACCACTGAACGTTATGTCAACGATGGATTTGGCGAGCCCTACACATAGCGTGTTGGACATGGCCATGCCGACCAGCGCCAGCGAGGTGCTCGTCTCCATGGCGAGGAAGGAGACCCAGCTTTTGGACCTGACCTGCGGCACGTTCCGTGCCGCGCTCAAGGCGGATAGCGACGGAACCGTGATCGACTGCGGGGCCATCACGGACCGGTTGGGCCTGTCGGCGCCAGCGTCGGAGTGCCGCTGATGGGCACGATCGCCGGCGCCCTCGACCGCATCGTGACGCTGCAACAAGGGTTGTCGATCACGACACCGATAGCAGCCTCCATCAGGGCGGCCTACAAGTACCCACCGGATCCCGCCACCGAGTTTCCCAAGACACCGTGCTTCGTCAACACCTGGACGTTTGACCGTGAGGAGCGCGGGGCAAGCCAGCGGCGGCTGTTCTACACCGTGCGGATGCAGTTGTTCGTCGCCAACGCGGACCCGGCCCGGGCCGCCGAGATTGCCACGGCGTTCCACGTGCAGTTGGGAAACAGTCTCGACGCGGACGTGACGTTGAACGGGGCGGTGACCGAGGCGTCGCGGCGGGGCGAGGATCCGACGCTGGTGCGGGCGGAATGGGCGAACCGCAGCTACGTGGGAACGGACGAGTTCGTGGATGTGGTGATCGTCGAGGCGCACACCTTTGCGCCTTAGGAGCAATCAACATGCAGCGATGCAACGGCGCGCCGGGAATGCTCAGCCAGGCGTGTCGGCACATGACGGAACGCATGAGAGGAACGGACCGCTTGGCGGCGTCCGCTCATGCCGAGCAGGGATTTCCCACACCAGCCTGACAAGCCGCCGGCCACGAAGCGCCGGGGCGGGGCATCAACGAGGTCGGCCACGCCGACACGGGAGGATTAGCGCATGAGCAGCGGAATTCGCGCGCTCACCAAGATTCAGGTCGGCAAGGAAGCAACCCGCGGCACCGCCGTCGCCGCGACGCGGCGGGTACCCATGCGGCAAGCGCTCTACAGGCGCCAGCTGCAGCAGGAGCGGCTGGAGGGACTGATCACCGGCCAACTGGCGCGCGTGGTCAACGCCCCCGTCGCCACGCGCCACGGCACGGAGTTCGAGGTGCAGGACTGGCTGAACTTCGACGACGTGCTACTGCCGCTGCTGTCGGGCATGAAGGGCGCCGTCACGCCGACCGAGCCCGGCACGGGCGAGTCGCGGCTCTGGACCTTCACCCCGCCGGTGGCCGGCGACCCGGTGCCGGACACGTTCACGCTCGAGTTCGAGGAAGGCAGCCCAACGGCCACCGCCGGCATGGAAGCCGCCTACGGCTTCACGACCGAGATCGAGATCACGGCCACCGAGGACGGCCTGCCCGAGCTGCGCTACGTGATGATGGCCCGCAAGACCACGGACGGCGCGGCGACCGCGTCCCTGTCCGCGGGGTCGCCGGCCTATGCGGCGAACTCGCGCTGGGCCGTCTCGATCGACGGCGCCTGGGCGACCCTGGGCACCACGCCGATCACCGGCCAGGTTTACGGCCTGACATGGCGGTTCAGCGGCCACGTGCGGCCGGCGTACTACTTCGACAACCGGGCGGATCTCGACTTCTCGAACTACGAGGTCGGCATCCGCCAGGCGGAGTTGATGTTCGACGTGGTGCATGACCCGGCCAGCGGCAAGCTGGTGCAGACGGAGGAGGCGGCCCGCGACAACGGCACCCTGCGGGCGGTGCGGGTCCAGCTCAACGGGTCCGCGTTCAAGAGTCCGGATGACGGACTGCATCGGTTCATCCGCATCGACGGAGCCTACTACCACGCCGAGGACAGCCTGCAAGAGCGCGGGCGGGAGCGCGACGGGTTGCTGATCACCAGCGTGCACCTGCTGTCGGCCTACGAGTCGACGCAGGCGCAGGACATCCAGGTGGCGGTGCAGAACAGCCTCGCCAGCTACCCCTAAGCAGGCACCGAACACGGAAAAGACCCGCGTCGACGTGCGCCCCAACCCGTTTGGCCCCCTGCGACAAGCTCAGGGCCGACGGGTTGGGGCGCGGCCCGCGGGCTATGCAGCGGTCGCCGCGGCGACCGCACGGAGAAGGAGCGCCGGACGATGGCGTTGATCGATCACGAATCAGGTCACACATGGGACATTCCCCATGAGCCGGGCGCATGGATGCGCCTGCGCCCGCTGACCTGGCTGGAGGCGGCGGCCGCCGACGCGGAAGGCGCGCGCCAGGCCATGCAGTCGGCGGTGAAGTCACTGGACGGGGCGTCGAAGGATTTCCTCGCCACCATCACGCCGGCGCAGGCCGACGCCGCCGAGCGCCAGGCGCGCCGCCAGCGCGAGCGGCAGCCCTATGCGCAGCGGATGGACCAGCGCGTGACGCTGGAGTCCGGGATCGTCGGCTGGTCGTATGCCGATGCGGTGACGCCGGAAAGCGTGGCGCGGCTCGACCCGGAGACGGCGCGCGCGGCCTTCCTGGAGATCGTGCGGCTGTCCACGATCGGCACCGACGAGGGGGAAGCCTCCGCGCCGCGCTTGAACGGTTCTACCACGGGCACGGCGCCTTCCCCGACGGATGGAGCGACCTCTATCTCGCCCGTTACCTCGGCGTGAGCTGGCTGGAACTCCAGCGCATGCCGGCGCGCGTGGTGCAGTTCTACGCCATCCAGCTGGCGGCGGAATCCAGCGTGGCCGCGGCCCAACGCCGCGCCGCCCAGCGCGACCACTCGCGGGCCGGCCGCTAGCCCCACGATGTAGGGGCCACGCAACGCAGGACGCCCGGAGCCCGCGCGGCGTGCCGCGCGGGCTCTGGCTTATTTGCCGAGGCATCGCCCAGGTGGGTTGAGCGATGAATCGCCGTCTACAGCTTGTGGGATCAATTGGAGTGCCGCTGGGCGCCATTGCCCTGGCGGCCGTCGCCTTGGTCGTAGCCATGGGCTTGCAGCAACAGCTCGCCGACGCCACCGCGCGGGTGGACAACTCGAGGCTATCGCCGCGCGCATTCCCGAACTGGAGGCCATCGCCGCCCGCATACCCCGAGCGGGAGGGCGCCGCCACCGGCGCCGCGGCCCTGGAGCCGCGCGTGCGCGCTCTCGAAGACGCCCCCGCGGCATCGCTTGACGCGGTCCATCCCATGCTCAGCGCCCAGGGTTCCGCCTGGTGGACGCCGAAGGCGAAGAGCGCGGTGCTGCGGATGTTCGATGACCGCGGCACGTCCCAGGTATTCGTCGGCGTGACCACCGATGGACCCGAGCTCACGGTCAAGGCTCCGGGCCCGGACACGAACGACGCCGGCGCCTCGCTCAGGATCACCGAAAGCGGCCTGCCGCACCTTGGCATGGTGGACCGGGCCGGGCGCCCGCGCGCGGCCCTGGGCCTCGTCTCCACGAGCAACGACGGCGGCCCCGGTCTCGTCTTCCTGAACTCGCGGGAAACACAGCGACTGGCCATCGGGTCGGGCGACGCCGGACCGCAGGTCTTTCTCTACGACGCGAACAAAGCGCCGCGCATCCGCTTGGGCTATACGACGAGTGGGCCAACCGTCGCCCTCCACAACGCGAGCGACGCGGAGCGCCTGAGTCTGGAACTCAACGAGGCGGGCGCGGGCATCGCCATCAACGATGTCGCCGGGGAGACGCGCACCGGCCTGGTCGTCACCGCCTCGGGCTCATCGTTGGTCTTTCTCGATGCGCACGGCGCGACGCGCACAAACCTGGGCAGCGACGAGGCCGGGCGGAGCCGGCCACGGCCATAGCCGACGACCGGTGGACCGCGACGCGCTCACCAGCGTTCTCGAACGGTGCGACTGCAAACCGAACATCGACTGCGGCTTTGGCTGAGGCACGCGATCGCCTGGATCCCATAACAACCAATGGCCGTTCGACGGGCCGCTGAGGACGCACGCGGCAAGCACCAAGATTCGTCGAGCAAAGGCTCGGATTTCACGAATTCCGGAACATCGTGGTCATCATCAGTGCCCAGCCATTATGTCAACGTGGGTTTTGGCGAGCCCGATACGTAGGTGATAGGCAGATCAGGAAAACGCCCTGGTGTACAGGTGCTTGATGCGGCCTGACACGGTGGATCTGAGAAACGCGCAGGCCGCCACGCGCGTACGTGCTCTGTAGTACGCTCGGCCTATGCATAAAGATCCACTCTGGCTCAAGCAGGTCGGGCCGCGCCGAGATCCCCGCAGCGATCCGGATCCGGGGTGGATGGCCTCCAAGAACGAGGATGCTCGCGCCGTACGTTGGTTCGTGGCCGCTGCTGTGGGCTATACGCTTTTCTCGCTGTTCACGGGATCGCTGGAAGAGGAAACACGAGGAAGGATCCTCATCGTGACCGTTGCGGTCATCCTGACCGCTCATTGGCTGATTCCGCGAGTCCGCCGAATCCTGACCCGTTGGCGTGACCGACGTGCCGTGGCAGACGCATCTCCGTCCCACATGCTCGGGACGCATGCCCACGGTCCGGATGTCGATCAGGCGCGCGCCGGTGACCAGCACCCGCGCAGCCGCACAGCCATCGAACAGTTCGACCACATCCGACCGCAACCGTATCGCTGACACACGCTCGCGTTCGAGGGGCTCAGGCGGCTCGCCCTCCTCCTAGCGAACCAGCCCTGCCGGCCTGAGCATCAACGGCTCGGCTCCTGCGCGCACAGCCGATCCAGCACGCCCAGCCCCAATGGGTCTCACGGCGCCTCGCTCTGACGCATACGCGAACATTATGTCGATGTGGGCTTTAGCGAGCCCTACACGTAGGGTGCGCGTCGATCGGTAGCCGTCCGAGTGGTTCAGCCGCGTCAAGGCTTTAGCGGCAGCCGTGTATCCTCACTACATGGACCCACGATGGCGTGACGACATTGGCCCAAGCGGATCGTCGCTGAACCACCCGAAGTTCAAACGGCCTTGGGGGTTCCAGCGGCGCTATCCGACTTGGCAGTGGGGTGCCGTCCTTTTTCTAATATTCGTCGTCCATCCCGTGACTGTTCTCGCAACAGGCTCTCTAGGCTGGGGCGTAGGGATCTACTTCGCAGGGATCGGCCTGTTTATCTTGGCCAGATACCTCATCGGTCGTCGGGAACGGTCGGCCCGATCCACACGACGCGAGCAGGACTCCCTGTCCCCGACCCGGCAGACGGCGACACATCGGCCGGACCGTTCCCTGCAAGACGAACGCGATCGCCTCGCCGCCGAGAATGCCCGACTCAAGGCGCGTCTGCGGCAAAGAGAACGCAGCGAATAATCCCGGCCTGACCACGACTAGTCGCCGATAGCTCGACGGCGCATCGGAGGTCCAGCGTCTTTTCTGCGAAGGTCCTCGAAGGCGCGGAGCCCTACTTGCAGTGACTACATGACTATCTGGCAAAGGCCCAACGCGCGATAGCTGTTGATGTGATGAGGTTCGGCGCCGTACCACACCAGCAGGACGCAAGAGTGCTTGCTACCGCTAAACGCTACGCCGTCTGCAGGTGAGGCCTTGTTATGTCAACGAGGGTTTCCACCGTCCCTACACGCAGGGTGCCCGTAGATCGGTAGCCGTCCGAGTGGTCCGGCCGCGTGCAAAAGCTGCTGCGGCTGTGCGGTATTCTCTCCCTATGGACCCAGATCCTTTCCGTGGCCTTGGGCCACCCAGGCTCCCTGCAGCTGGCCATGCGGCAAGGGATGAACGGCCTGCGGGTACACGGCGCCGGGGTGCGCCATACACCTCCAGTGCGCCGCGCGGCTTTTGGGCTAGGCGCTGGGAAAAGGCGTTCCATCTGGGAATCTTTCTCGCTCCGTTCTACGCCCTCCTTAGCGCCTCCTCGGACACGCCCCACTGGTACATAGTTGCTGGTTTCTGGGCCGGCTTGTGCGCGCTGCTCTGGCTTACCCTGCGGTCCATCCGGCTGCGGCTCCACCACCGTCTGCGCGACCACCTTGCGAGCGCCATTTCGCGCGTGAGAGATCGCATCTAGCAAGCGACAGATACCGACCCCGGAGGTCGAGGCGAGCGGCGCCTCTCCCTAACTTCCCCACGCTGATCGCCACGATTCCCCAAGCATCTCTCCCATGCTGTCAACATTATGTAAATGTGGGTTTCGGCAAGCCCTATACGTAAGGTCTGCCTGGGTCGGTCGTGATCCATGCGCCAGGACGCTCGGGTCATACCGACATCGTGGAATTGAGAAGTGGCCTTGAGAAACGCGGGTCCGTGCCGGACGTGCCACTAAAGGAAATTCGCAGATGGATGAGGACGAGATTCGGGAATTACTGGGTCTGGGCATAGGGACTGGTATCGAGACCATATTAGGGCTGGCTGCTGGGGGAGTTGCCGGCCTTCCCGGCATCATTGCGATGGCCGCCACTACGACGGCGTATAAGCACATGGCCGAAGAAGCCGCAATTGAGGCCGAGAATCGCGCACACACCTTCAAGGTACTTGCTGACGCCGGTCGAGCAGAAAGGGACCCGGAGTTCACGCCACCGGCGTCACTTCCTGATCCCTCCACGGTTCTCAGAAACTTCGAAGAGATTTTTAGCGGAAGTGTCGCAATAGGGCTTGACTACGCTGATCGCGAGTCAGTGGATTTTATGCCGCAAAAAGACGCGTCACTTGCCGCGCAAGCAATGAACATGGGACCGGAGGAGTTTCTGCGGTGGACAACGATGGCACGACCAGTGGCGTACGGGAGCAACCGTGATCCTGGGGAAGTAATCACGGACATGACCAAGATCTGGTCGGGGCCCGGGCAGGAGCTTGATGTTGCTGCACGCGCCGTCGACGTGATCACTGACGACCTAGATGCCCTGGACCGAATGGCACTCGGCGCGAACCACCCAGCGATGCGGGCCATCCTGAACGAGGCTCAGAACTACGCCCCCTATACGAGTGGGTTTAACCAACCGTTCGCCGAAGTGGACGGCCCGTGGGCTGATTACAGAAAGCAGGGCCAAGTCCCACGCCAGACTGACGAGGGCCTCGCCCGCGGCGCCTGGAGCCTCGAGCAGAGCATGGCCGACACGCGGGATTGGACCTCAGGCTTGCCGGCCACTACAGGCACCGGCCCTGAGTGGTCGCAAGGCGCCGGGCCGATATGGGACCCGGCGTACGGAGTCCCGTTCTGGACCTCAGGCTTGCCGGACGCTACAGGCGCCGGCCCTGAGTGGTCGCAAGACGCCGGGCCAATGTGGGACCCGTTTTATGAAGGCCCGGGCTCGCAGCTAGGGCAGGTTGCCGACGAGTTGCAGGATTTTCAGAACACGGCCGGCGGCGAATTGAACACGATGGGCAACGAACTCGAGCACACCGCCAATTCCGCGCTCCGCATGCAGGACGCCGTCGGCGGGGCGAGCTTCGAGCTGTGGGAGCTGGAGCACCCGCTGCTGCAGATCCGTGACGTCGCGATCAATCTCGCCGACACCATGGGGAGCGGCTACGGCGGCGATGGCGTGACCGGCGCCATGGACCATGCCGGATTCGCTGCCGACGGCCTCGCCCTCAGCACCGGCACCGCCGAGCAGGCGCTGCTGGCGGCCGGCCTGACCGGCGACTCGACCACCCAGGTGCTCGACCTGATGCGCCGGGCGGGCCTCGATCCCGCCACCAGCGCCTGGGGCGAGCTCGCCGCGGCCGTGCACGTGTGGGGCGACGCCACCGACACCGAGGTCGACCGCGTGATTGGGCGCCTCGGCGAGCTGGCCAGAGTCCAAGGCGGCGGCGGGCCCGGCTCGGGGGGCTCGGGAAGCTCGGGGGGCGGCTCCGCACAGGCAGCCCTGAGCCAACTTATGTCGCTGGCCTACCGCGTCGCCGTGGAACGCGCCGACATGGGCGATCTCAACCCGCAGCACCGAGCCCACGAGCTCGGCAAGGTTCTGGGCCAGCTCGGCGCCCCCGGCTCGGTTGCGGAAAAGCTGGCGCTGCTGCGGCTGTTCTTCGCCGGCAGCGCGCACGGCCTTTCCTTCGGGCTGGGGCCCTCGGCCAGCTCGCTGGGCTTCGACATCCCGCAGTTCGCCGGCGGCGGCACCGTGCCCGGTCCGCTGGGCGCGCCGCAGCTGATCTTGGCCCACGGCGGCGAGCACATCGTGCCCCACCGGGCCACGGGCAGCCCCACCATCATCCGCATCGAGCTGGACCGCGAGGTCCTGAGCCAGGCGGTGCTCGGCGACCTGCTGCGGCTGCAAGGCCGCGAAGTCACCCTGGGGCTCAGCTAACCATGGCCCCTGCATTGCCCACGATGCGCGTGCTGATCGACTTCACCAACGACTGGAACCACACGCCGCCGGAATTCACTGAACTCCAGGCCGTGACGCACGAGCTGCAGATTCGCCGCGGTCGCCAGTTCGAGCGCGACGCGGTGCAGTCCGGACGTCTCACCCTCACGCTCGACAACGCCGCCGGCGACCTCTGGCCGGACACATCCGGTGGCATGCCAACCCGGCAGATCCGCCCCGGCTTGCAGACCCGTGTGGAGGCGGTGTGGCAGAACGTGGTCTACCCCCTGTTCACCGGCTTCATCGAGTCCTGGGAACCATCGGTGACCCCCGGCCAATCCATCGTGACCGTGACGGCCTATGACGGCCTGAAGCTGCTGGCCACCCGCCAGCTCGAGACGGCGGGCTTTGTCCAGGGTCTGTCGGGAGCCCGCATCGGGCAGATTCTGGATGACATCGACTGGCCCGCAGGCGCGCGGCAGCTCGACGCGGGGCAGATGACGGTGACGGCGAGCGGCGCCCTGGACCGGGTGGCGGCCCGCGAGCACCTCAACCAGGTGCTCACCGCGGAGCAGGGCTATGCCTTCATCGACGGGGCCGGCCGGTTCGCCTTCCACGACCGCGCCGCCCGCACGGTGGGCGGCGCCGCCCACGCCGTCTTCGGTCCCGCGACTCGCGGCGCCGTGCCCGCCTTGCCCTTCGCCGATCCGGTCTTCGAGATGACGGACGTGCGCGTGGTCAACGATGCCAGCGTGACCCGCACCGGCGGCACGCCCCAAACCGCCGAGAACGAGACGTCGCAAGACTCCTACGGCGTGCGCTCCGAGACCCTGAACAACCTGCCGCTCACCAGCGACCTCGAGGCTCGCAGTCTGGCCCAGTACCGCGTGAGCCAGTGGGCCGAGCCGGGGATGCGGCTGCGGGCCATCACCCTGCGGCCGGAGGCGAATCCCGCCGCCATGTTTCCCCAGGCGCTGGGCCGCGAGATCGGCGACCGCGTGACCGTGCGCTGGCCGCCGGCGGGGATCGACGCCGACTTCTACATCGAGGGCATCCAGCACCGGCGCCGCGCCCACACGGGCTGGACCACCCAGTGGTGGCTCTCGCCCACCTCGGCCCTGACGTACTGGCGGCTGGGAATCGTGGGCGCGTCGGAGCTGGGCCAAACGACCCGCTTGTCGTTCTAGAGGAGTTGTTCATGATTGCCGGAGATCGCATCAGCACCGCGTCGGACCAGGCGCGCGTATCGGTCGAGGACTACCTGCAAACGGCGGCGGAGCAGCTGCGGCTCGAGCCGCCGCGCGCGCCGGCCGTGGAGCTGGACCCGCCGCTGATGGCGCACATCGCCTTCGGCGGCTGGCAGGTGGGCTGCCCCTGGTGCCCGAACGAGCAGCTGCACGAGCCGGGCGCGGGGGTGACCTATTGCCTCAATCCCGAATGCCCGCGGCCCCACGGCGACCGCTGGCTCGCCGTGGTGGACCCACCGGCGGCCGACATCGCCGCCGCCGAGGAACTCCTGGTCGCGAGGGTCGAGGAGGTGGTGGACACCCGCAACGGCCAGCCCGCCCTGGGTCCCGACGGCCGGCCGATCCTGCGGGCGATGACCGAACGCCGGCACTGGCTCCCCGACCGCGGCGAGACGATCGACATGCTGCGCCGCGAAAACCACGCCCACGGATTCGCTACGACATTTCCTGGAGGTTCCCATGGCCTGGATTAGCCCTGTTTCGCGCGCCACCGGCTTTCTCGTCACCGCCGCGCGCTGGAACCAAGACGTCGTCGACAACGGGGTCGACCTCAATGATCGGGTGACAAGCTTGGAGGCCGGTGGCGGCCCCATCACCACGGCCAAGCTGGCCGACAGCGCGGTCACCAGTGCGAAGCTGGGCTCTAGTGCCGTGACCAGTGCGAAGCTCGCGAACGGCGCGGTCACCGGCGATAAGCTCGCCGCGAGTTTGCTCAGTTACGACGCGATCGGGAGCTACATGCTCGCCCGGCAGGTTTCCGCGGGGGCCACCAACGCCCCGGGCAGCACACGGGCGGGGTCGAGCCTCAACCCGTCGGCGTCCAGCGGCCTGTCATCGTCGGCCCATGTCAGCGGCACCTGGCGGTGCATGGGCTATTCCACGGACGGCGGCGGTGACTTTAGTCCGTGGGACGACGGCGTGACGCTGTGGGTGAGGATTAGCTGATGGCGCTGCCCCGTGGCGTGCGCAACGCCGAGCGACTTTCGGACGGCCGGATCGATTGCGAGATCAATCACCCCGTGCATGGGTGGATTCCGACGACGGCCGACGCGGACGACCCGGATAGCCGCAAGCTGCACGCGGCGATCCTGGCGAGTGGCGAATCGCTGCCGGAGCGCTCCGTGGGCCCCGCGCTGGACCGTGCGCAGGTGCGCGAGGAGTTGCAGGCGCGGCTGCGGCGCCAATGGCTGGAGCAGGCGTTCAGGTCGGCCAAGGCCGACGAGCTGGCGGCCATCGACGCCGCGGTGGCCGCGGCCACGACGCCGCAGGCTCTCGCGGCCCTGCTCGACGCGTAGCCGCGGCCCGGTGGCATCCACGACATTTCCTGGAGGTTTCCATGGCCTGGATTAGCCCCGTTTCCCGCGCCACCGGCTATCTCGTCACCGCCGCGCGCTGGAACCAAGACGTCGTCGACAACGGGATCGACCTCAACCAGCGGCTCAATAGCTTGTCGGCCGATGGCGCGATCACCACGAACCGGCTGGCCGACGGCGCCGTGACCGCCGACAAACTGGCCGACGCTGCTATCCGTCGCATCCATGTGAGCGACAACGCGCCTACGGCCTCTGACGGGGCGGTGGACGACCTGTGGATAACGCGCTGACCTATGTGGCCAATCGCATCTAAGGGCACTGAAGGATGGGACGACGTGGCGCAACTGTTTGAAAAGACCGCGGAAGGGTGGCAAGAAATCCTGCCGGATGCGCTCGACTTCTACACGGGCGTCCAAACGTCGGGGCTGACCTGGAATGGGACGCACTACGCCATCGCCAGCACCAGCCGCCTGTACATGTTCGACCGCAGCGGGCGCCGCGTGCCGTCTGCTGATGTCGTCGTCCCCTCGGGAGCGTTCAGCGTCCAAGTGAGGCGCATCGTCCAAGGTTTAACGTGGGACAAAACCAATTCCCTCTACTGGCTGCTCACGGAGAGCACCCCAGACGCCAGTGGGAACGAAGCGAACGTGAGGCGTTCGGATCTCGTGTCGCTGTCGCCAACAGGCACATTGGGAACGAAGCGCAACCTCAGTTCAGGGTCCGGCCAACGCTGGGGAGCGGTGATCTGGGCCAGTGATCTGCTGAATGTGGTTCGAACTGATGGGCAGGTGCGGCGTTGGACCACGGCGCAGCCGCCAGTGGCGTCTGGATCGACCATCAACTTGCCCAGTGGCCCGGACAACATCGCCGGCGGCGTGTTCGTGAATTCGAAGTTCCTGGTGGCGGACTCTAGAGACTTGATGATGTACGGGTTCACAGACAGATGGGAGCGGTCGTCCGCCGACGACTTCGACCTCACCGACGTGCCCGGCGAGGAGGCCCGGCGCAACACCAACCCAGCCGGCGTCTCGTGGGATGGGCGGTTCGTGCGGGTAGCTGACAACAACTACTTCCGCCGCAAGGTGTTCACATACGGTCTCGACGGAACTTACCTTGGAGCGGCGTGAGCGGTCGGCGGCCGACTCAGGTTCCGCGCACGCACAGGATGGCGGGAGTGGTCGCCTCAGAGCAAAAGCACTCAGTCCCTATGGGTCCTGGCAGGCCGTGATCGACAACGACTACACCGCCTCAAAGCTCTGGATGGGCGGCAGCGGGTTGCTGGTGTCGTGATGCCCACCGAATCTCGAACGTCGCTGAATGGCAATGGTCACCTGCTGGCGCGGATCGACGAACGGACGCTGCAGCTGCTCCGCGAGATCGCGCACCTCCGCGCCGACCTCGCCGCGCACGAGGCCCACGTGCACGAGGCCTATGTCACGCGGACCGAGTTCCGCCCCGTCCGGGCCGTAGTCTATGGGCTGGTGGGCCTGACCCTCACCAGCGTGGGCGGCGGCGTACTCGCGTTGGTGCTGCGATGAGAGTCGGTCTGCATTGGCCCAATCCGGACCGGCAGTATCCCGACGGCACGCCCTTCGTGGAGCTGTGCTATCTGCACGGTCGGGCTGCCGATGATCCGCATCATCCGGGCCCGGCCATGCGGCGCGTCGAGCGCCTGGCGGGACGGCATCCGGCCAGCTCGATCCTGTTGCGCGTGGACTGGCGGCAGGGGCAGTCCTATCCGGAGACTGGCGACGAGGTCGAGGCGTACGTCGCCGGCCTGCGGGAGTTGCACCGGCTGCGCCATCTGGGTGACCGTTTGATCCTCCAGCCGGGCAACGAGCCGCAACTCGAGAGCGCGAGCGGCTGGCGCAGCGTCGACCGAGCAACGCTGGCCTTCGTCGCGCAGTGCCGGAAGACGTTGCCCGAGGCGCGGCTGGCGAGCGTTCCGGTGGCCACCTTTCACCCAAACCGTCTAGGCGCCCCGGCCGGGATCTCGCCGGAGGGATCGCCGTGGGCCGATCTGGACTACGTGCAACTGGATGCCTGGCGACGAGTGGCTGGGCCGCCAGACGTGCTAAGCGTTCACGTCTACGGCAATCCACGGTTGACGGTGACTGACGACCTGCAGACCCGCCATGAGCTGGGTTGGCGATTCGGGCTGAACGTGGCCGAGACCTGGGCCGAGACTCACCGCGCGCTGGGGCTCGACCATCTCCCCGTCTGGATCACCGAATACAACACGGCGGCGCGTGGCACCGACCCGCCGAATCGGCCCGCGCACAACTACCGCACGGGATGGCTCCAAGAATCCATGCGCGCCGTCGCGACGGCGTTGCCGCAAGCTGCGGCATGTTGTTGGTTCATCGGGCAGAAGCGTGGCGGCCATTGGGGGGACTTCGCGCCGGAGGCCAACGCGGATCTCGCTCGCGATCTCGACGCGACGGTGGGGACCCGAATCGCCGTACTGGACGAGGGGCCGGCGCCGGCGCCCGTCGTTGGACAGACGCCACAAGAAACTCTCGCGTCACCACGTGCGCTCGTGCCACCCCTCGACGGCACGATCCGGGTCACGGATGTGTTTGACACGGACCGCGGCCGCTACCGGCACGGCGGCCTGGACATCGCTCTCGCATATCGCTCGGTGTACCGCCAGCCGGTGAAGGCGCCGGCGGCAGGGACGATCACGGCAGTCTGGACGACCGACCACCCGAGCACGCGTGATCCCTCCCAGCGCGACGGCTGGCCGTACGGCAATGCGGTAGCCATGCAGGACACCAGCGGTGTGCTCTGGCGCTTCCTGCACTTCGACGAGACACCGGCGCCAGCCATCGGGGACCGCGTGGAGCCCGGCCAGACTCTGGGTCGTTGCGATTCGACCGGGAACAGCACCGGGCACCACGTGCATATGGATGCGTCGCCGGGCGGAGTGGTCGACCCGGAGACGTTCCGCGTGAAGGGGCCGCGGATCGACCCGCTGCGCCTGTACGCCGACGCCTACGCGCGGGAGGTTGGCTATGACCCAGCGGTCTTCCGACGGCAAGTCACGGTGGAAAGCGGCTGGAACCCGCAGGCGATCAGCACGGCGGGAGCGGAGGGGATCGCGCAGATCATTCCGCGCTGGCATCCAGCGATGCGGGGGAAGACGTTCGACCCGTTCGCGTCGCTGGAATATGCCGCCCGGCTCATGGCGGCGCACCTGGACCACCGCGGCGGCAACTACCGCGAGGCCCTGGCGGACTACAACACGGGCCGCAATTCCAACGGCGGCTTCCGGGCTCAGGGCTACCGCTACGCGGATCACGTGCTGGAAGGAGTGGACATGGCCAGTACTCAGGAACTCGAAGCGTTGCGTAAGGACCGCGACGCCAACCACACCCGCAAGATGGCCGCGCTAGGGCAGCTTGGCACGGTTATCCAGGCGGCGCGGCGAGCCGGTGAAGACGCGTTCCGCCCGGAGGATTGGCAACGGGTCATGACCGCTGAGCGGTTCTATCACGACCCAGAGGCGGCATAAGGAGACGACAGGATGGAAACCTACAGCATGAGATGGGGTGTCGTGCGGCGCTTCGCGCGCGTGGTCGCTGCCGCCTTCGTGGCGGGCGGCGTACCTGGGGCTGTGGTTGCGGTCCAGAGCCCCGAGGTGTACGAGCTCGGGACGCAACTCCTCGGCGCGGCCGGCGTGGCCGTAGCCGCAGGCGCGCTGGCGGCCCTGGATAAGTCAGTTCGGGCACGGTTTGGATCGTGGTCGGGGGTGTTCACGGCCGGACTAGCGGTACTGGCTACACACCGGCGAGACACCTGACAGGAGCGGGACCTCCACCGAAACTGGGGGGCTCAGCGCCGGGGCTTTCGTGTGGTGCCGAGACCGTCGCCTGGGACGCCGTGCCGGATCAATCCGCCCGTCTGATGGGACGCGGGGCCGCGATGGGCCCTGCGCGGTCGGGTAGACCGGGCGGATGCGCGCTTCCAGCCGCGCCCACGGCAGCAGCACGTCCATGCGCCGCAGAAAGCGCTCCCGCCGCGTCTGGCGCGGCTGTCCGTCATACTCCACATCGGCAAATGAGCGCTGGGGATGCATCGAGGCCCTCACCGGCGATCGGTCACCCCTGAGCATAGGCCCTGCCGACGGGCCGCGACCCGCGATTAAATCAGAGGTTTCCTAGCCCCTCAAGGCTGTGGCGGGTGACGTTGAATCGTTGACATGCAAGCGTGCTCTTGCCTATCGTAGGCCGCAGACATGCAAACGAACACTTGCCTTAGGCTGGTCGTGTGGACGTATATCGCGCGATCGCTGACCCAACCAGGCGAGCCATCCTGGATGAGCTCGTCGACCGGTCGGGGCAATCGCTCTTCGAGATTTGCGCACGCCTGACCATGAAACACGGCATCAACTCCTCACGGCAGGCGATCACGCAACACTTGGACGTCCTGGAGGCCGCCGGGCTGATTCGCACGAGGCGCGAGGGGCGATCGAAGCTCCATTGGTTTGTGGGCGGCCCGCTGAAGGCCATCGCGGAGCGTTGGCCGATCTCGACTGACGAAAGGGGATTGGAACGATGAGGATCAACCTGGCCGGCGTCTTCGTGGACGACCAACAGAAGGCGCTTCGCTTCTACACGGAAACGCTTGGCTTCCAGGTCAAGCACAACATTCCCTTGGGCGAGTACGCCTGGATTACGGTGGTATCCGCGGAAGACCCGGAGGGGACGGAGTTTCTGCTCGAGCCTGATGCCCATCCCGCGGTCCGCCCGTTCGTGGAGGCGCTTGTGGCGGACGGCATCCCCAGTACCTCCTTCGCGGTCGACGACGTGCAAGCCGAACACGATCGTCTCGTGGAAAAAGGTGTGCGCTTCGTACAGCCGCCAACCGACCTCGGGACAGTCGTTACGGCGATATTCGACGATACATGCGGCAACTTGATCCAGATCCAAGAGGAGAAACCTCAACCGTAACGATCTTGAGCAGTCCCACCAGCCCCGTGGGACGTGGCCGGTCGCCGATCGCAACGTGTCGCGCCCAAGAACGGAAGCCACGACTTGACGGTTGCCAGGAGGTCGAGCGCCTGCTTGGCTCAACTCACCAGCGGATCACGGTGCCGAGGGCGGGACTCGAACCCGCACAGCCCGGAGGCCACTAGCCCCTCAACAGAGACCAACCCACCGCTGGTCACCACAAGAGCGTCTCGATTCAACTTACTGCCCATGGTCGCCGTAACGTCCACAGGCTAGTAAACCCGATCCGCCAAATGCGGTTTCCAAACCACCGAAAACCGGTGGTAATTGCATTTTATCCGATAATTTCGGCTATGCCTAGTCCCTCAGTCCCGTGCTGAAGTCCTCGGAGTAGATGGCCTCACGCCCCGCCACGCGCGCTTCGGCGAGCATCGCCCCGTCCTAGTAGGACGATCTGGACCGGTGGCTGATGGTGACGGCGGCCTGAAATCCCTCCACGGTCATGGCCTGAATCGGCAACGTGAGGTTCGGATCCAGGAACCGCAGGGTCTGGCCGTGGCTCAGACAATCTGGCCGACTGGGCCGCGTGGCCTGGTAATAGGACTCCTGAAGCACCTGCACCGACACGGCAAGGTCAGGCTCCGAGAGCAGTTCTCGCGCACGATTGCGCCTTTCGGGCTCTGCCGCCGCTCCGCTTGCCGCGTAAATGAGCACGTTGGTGTCGCCGAAGCGCAAGGCTGCTACCCCCGCGACTTCACCAGCAGCTTGGCAGCCGGCGATTGATCGACTTGCTGGGTCGCTGGCTCACCAGCACTGTCCCGATCGCGCCGGTGGTGACGGGCACTGGCGACAGAAGTTCCTTCGTACTGCTTGACCGCTACGGCCGCACGAAGGGCGTGGCGTGATCGAACTCGTTCACCCCGCGGCGATCGACCGCTACCCGGCGCTGCTCGTAGACGGGCGTGCCGGGGCCACCGCGCGCAGGGCGATCAATCCCGAGGCCAACGTGCCCGTGATACTGACGGACGCGCAGATCGACTCATGGTGGACCGCTACGTCGAGCGCCTCACCTAGAGCTAGACGCTGCGCAAGCGGCGCTTCGCCAAGGTGGCTGTAGAACCCGTGCGCCCGCGCGCGATGGACGCCCCTGTCTACGACCGCGCCATTCGGCGAGGCCTGCTCGCGCCCCTCATGCGCAACATCCGGTCGGGACTCAGCACCGCCGTTGCCGCCGCAGAGGCCATCGAGCGCCTGGACGAGGTGCCGCTGCTGACGACTCGGCGAAGAGGGTCTCGTGGCACGCGAAGTCGCGAAGCAAGCCCGGCGCCTGAACGGCTACCTGCGCCGGCGGCTGATCCAGACTTTCCGCGCCGCGCTGGGCGTCGACATTGCGGCCCTGCTGGACAACGAGGCGATCCGCCCGCCCATGGACGCTTGGCGGCGAGAGACCATCGACCTGATTCGCACGGTGCCGACGCGCTTACGCGGCGACCTACCCGCGGCGATCAACCACGCGTTTGCCGAGAAGCCGTTCGATCAGTAGGAGCTGACGCGCGTGGCGCGGGAGAAAGGGGAGAGTAGCGGCTAGAACTTACGCCAGATTGCGCCCGATCAGACCAACAAAGTGATCGGCAATTTGACGGCGGCGCGGCATGGGCAGCTTGGCATCGCGGAGTACGTGTGGGGGGCCGCGCAAGGCGAACGCGTGTGCGATGAGCACGCGGCGTTGGAAGGCACGACGCACCCCTGGGACGCTGAGGGTATTACGCCGGGCAGTGAAATTTCGTGCCGCTGTTCGGCAGAGCCGGTGCTTCCCGAAGACGGCATTGCCGCATGACCGTCAAGTCGCCGCCGCGCCGCCCATCACCGACATCAAGCCGCGCTGCTGGAGGTCTCGGAAGCTGTTAGCGATGCAAGTGACGCGGCCATGGCGGATCGACTGCTCGCGCTGTAAGGCCGGGAACGCGAGCCCCCGTAGCCTGCTGACGACCGCCCAAGACTATTATTGTTGCTTGACCCGTCGCCACAGCTGGGCGACACTCGGAAGGTGCGCTATCTGCCGACTTAGAATGACGTCAAGGTCAGCGACAACGGCGGATGCAAGGCCGTCAAAGGCACCTTGGGACCACTGGCGAAGGACTACTACATGAGAGTTAGTGATTGAGAAATACGAAAAGCAATAGAGTGTGACGGTCCAGGATTCTGGGCCGAGCGCGTGCTAAAGAAAACAGAAAAAGAGTACAGAGAGCTTTACCAACCTAATACGGAAGAGGATAAAACAAAAACCAACGACCCTAGCATGATATCAATTGCCCATTTTCTGTTCATATTCGGAAACGAAGACATTTCAAGAACTGTGGCGCACCTATACATGATTGGCGACTCGGAAGAAGAAAGGATAGGTAGAATAGCGCACTTCTTCTACCACCTGATAAGGAGGCACGACCGCCAAATATTCAAATGACCGATCGCTAGATTAGCTGCTTCATAATACAGATCTAGAATTCATATGAGAGCGGACAAATAAGGCCAAGACTTTCCGAAGGGCAAACATGATCGTTTTTGTCGTACGCGTATCGCTTAAATTGAGATTCAGCGTCAAGGTCACCAGGTTCAACATCAAGACCATGAAACTTATCTTTGTTGCCGTCATTTCACACTTGTCACACTTTATCTAACCTGAGCTTCGCCCGTCTCGGCCGGTGGCTACCCCGCCGCGCCGAGGCGGGTGAAGCCCCAGGCGAGTAGCCCGAGCGCCAAGTAGGTTGCCAGCAGCTCGGCCCGAATCTCGCGATCTGGCGCTGAGCCTGGCAAGACCTTCTTGACCGGCGCCTACGCCCTACGATGGCTTGAGATCGCCGAGGCGCTTGAATGTCACCCACCACATCACGTCGGCGGGGATGGCGTGGACCTCCACGATCACCGCCCCCGGCGTGAAGGTCACCAACTCGGGGTGCTGCCAATCGCCCACGTGAATGGCTGCCCACGCGGTGCCCGTCCATCCCATCCCGCCGCAGCATCCGACCGCGTGGACGGTCACGCCTGGAAGTGGCCCGTGGGTCGGGGGCGTGTAGTCGTTGAAGCGCACGTCCACGATCCACAGGCCCGACGTCAATTCGATGGGGTCCGCGGACGAGGCGCCCCATCCGTAAGCCCAGACGCTGACCTCTGGAGAGACGGGGACGTCAAACACGTGGCGGGCGTCAGTGCGCGCACGGTCCAGCATTGTCACGTATGCCGCCGTCATGCCCGTGCCTGAGGCATCGAGTGGCGCCTGCTGCCGGCGCAACTGGAGCATTTCAACTGCCGCGGTCACGCTGAGTGCGCCAGCGATCACCACCGCAGCCAGCATCAAAAGGCCGCGCGAAACGTAGCGGCGGGTGTTCATCGGCTCCCTTGTCGACGCCGTCTGCCGATGCCCTAAAGGCTATCAAGTCCCTATTCGACGCCCCTGGAATCCCGAGCTACGGTGCGAGGAGGTGAGCAATTGCGCCCACCCAAGAGGAAGGAGACAGCAATGTCTCACGTACTCACACGCACCCGGGCCGTGGTTGGCGGCGGAATCCTGGCGGTGCTCCTCTTGGCCTGTTTCAGCGTGTGGAGCCAGCACACGAGCGCGACCGTCGACGAGTAGACGCGGCTGATGGGCCGAGAGCGATTGCGACCCTGCTTGCAGTCCTTGTGCCTGTCGTGGTGGCCACCGTGGCTGCTGGCCGCCGGTGGCACCTGCACCTGAATTGACGACGGGCCGGCCCGCACTGGCACGACGCTGACCGCCGGGCCGGTGGTCGGTCAGACCCTCCGGCCCCGGCCCGGCCGCAATCAAAGGAGCACCCAATGAACCGTGCAGTGAAGGGCGCGGCGCTGGCGACCGTGGGCCTCGTGTTTGCGGTGATGGCCGTCGCGATGGTCTGGCACACCGTGCGCATGGAGTTGATCTTCTGGGGCGCGTCCCCATCGTCAATGACGGTCGCCGGCGATGAAGAGGCGTTGCACGGCAAAATCGTGCATGAGGTCCTGCTGGTCGACGGCGTCGGACGCGAGGATCAACGGTTCACGCTGACGCCGGGCGTTTGGCGCGCCACCGTCGAGGCGATGGACGCAACGGTCGATGAGGCGCGACTCAGCTCGACCGGTGACCGCAACAGCACGTCCATGTGGAACCTGGACTACCCGCTGGTGTTCACGGTGGGAGAGTTCTCGCGAGCCAAATTCACCCACGGGCCGGAGTTGGCGATCCGGGTCAACACGCTTGAGGATGACGTGGAATGGTCCGTGACGCTGGAACGGTTCGCGGAGCCGGTCTGGCCGTGATACTCGACGAGTAACGCCAAGCGGTCCGACTATGCCCGGCTAGAGGAGAACGCTTTCGGACCCGTCGAGTTGGTGCTGACCTTCGTGCTGCCGGCGGCGCTGATCCTGGCTGGAGCGGCCGTGGTGGTCATCGCCGTCTTCAGCCGAACCGTCGGCCGCCCCCCTGCGCGAGGAGGCTGACTCGAGCGATCGGTGGACGCGGCTCGGTGTCCTAGGAGAGTGAGTTCCCGCAGGCTGTCGATGGCGCCACCGCGGCGGCACCGTCATGCTGTCATGGCTCGTGGCCCCACTGACGCTTGGTGCACCCCGCATCGCTAGTGCCCTCGTGATGATGGTGCGGGACCACCATCGCAGCCTCTACGATTTGCTCGGCGGCACCGTCGTGATGACCGGCGTGTACTAGCGTTTCACGTATTGCTTCGGTGGCCTCCAATCAGAGTTGTCGAATAGACGCACCAGGATCCAGTCGCCGGCGGCCCCGCCGCCCGTGATCGCCGGTCCAATCAGCACCGGTCAGGAACGGAAGTCAACCGAAGGCATTCCACAGCCACTCGACGGCGCGGGTCACCTTGTCGAAGCCCCAGATACCGAATTGCGTTCGACCATACTGCCGATGGGCGTGCAGCTGCTGCTCAGGGCCATAGACCGGGCCGTAGATCACCGGTGGCCGCTCCTTGAGTTTCAGGGCTCGCTTTAGGTGCCGCCAGCACCGGGATGCTCCGGTCACAGGCACTCGCCGTCGTCGGCGGCGCCGGTGGGAAACGGCGTGAACGCCACCGCCCAGGTGAAGCCCGGCGGCACGTTGGCGGTGACCGCCACCTCGCCCGGATCCACGCGCGGCCCGCTCACGCGCTGGCCAGCACTGGACCCCACATATAGCACGGTGCACGATCGACTACTCCATGACCCGCCACCGAACCCCTCGACGGATTCGTAGCTGCCGTCCCACACCCAGTTGGATGGCTGCTCACCGGATGTCCACAAGAGGTCCACCCGCCAGAGGCCCGGCGACAGGTCCGCGATCGCCGACTCGTCACCAACGACCTCGACCCTGATCGACGCATCGCTCTCGGAAACAAGCCGCTCGATGTCGATTCCCCAGCGCACATCAGGGCCGGGCGGATTCACGGTGATGCGTGTGGGACCCGAATACAACGCGTCGTCGCCGTGATCGCCCACCGCAAACGAGACTGACTTGGTACGCCCCCAGGTGAAGCGGCTGCGTCCATCCACGGACTCCATGGTGACGTCGAGGGCGAAGGTGTCACCGCAGATCGTGGCGGTGTAGACGCCGGGCGCAAGGTCGCGGACCTCAGTGCCAGGGCCGACGCCCTTTAGGTCGATGGATTCGCAGAGACTCGGCAGCGTCGGGTCCGTGACGTCCGGCGGCACGATATTCGTGACCTTGCCGGTGACGATCCCGTCGCCGCTTCCTGGGATCGCACGAACCGGAACTCGCTCGACGGGGACTTCCCTCACAATCTCCGAGGAGACGATCTGCTCTCCCATGCTGGCCCGCGCGGCCATTTCCATGAACGTACGCGTCTCGCGGCGGGCCAACTCATCGCTGACGGTCTGCCACACGAGGCACCCGGCAATGACGAGGCCAAGGGTCAGCCACACGAGCCGTTCAGAGCGGGCCACGTGATTCACCTTCCGCTCTCAAGCGTACGTGCAGGCGCCGGGCCGATGGTCGGACATCCCCAACGCCGCTTGCGTGACGGTGCGCTGGTCCTAATGGCCTCAGGGGCCGTCAACCATTCCCCTCGTCGGCGGGCTGCGGTTCGACCCAGAACTCCATGCACGCGCCCGCCTGGACGTGCCGGTCGGGCTGAAACCTGATCACGAGCTGCCGACCGGCCAGTAGCGGAAACGACGTGCCCACGTCCACCAGCCACTCGTGGACGTGTGGCCGCAGGTCCTCAGCCAAGGCCCAGGCCCATTTCAGCGCGGCGGCCGTTTCCACGTCGGGAATGGAGCCGCGCGGAATTGCCGTTGGGTCTGCCATCGCCACAGCTGGCCGCCCAGCGGTGGCCGGCGCTGGCGCCCCTCCGTTAGGCGTCACAGCCGACCACCGTCTCGGTGGTGGTCAGCCGTGGATCCGCACCGGAGGAGGGCAGCAGGTGGTCGCCCGGCACCTCCGTTTCTGGGCCCGCTGCGCCAGCCCCGGCGATGAACGGAGAGAGCCCGAAGGCCAAAGTGGTGGTCGCGGCAGCCGTCCTGGCTGCCGTGCGAAGGAGACACCGTTTCATGGCGGACCTCCTTATCATCAGGTAGTCACCATTGGCTACCTACCAGCACAGTAGCTCGCCATGCGCGCGTGTCAATCTTCTCCTTCGAAGTGACTGCACCGGACGGAAACGACGCAACTGGCAGCCGCTGATGCGACTGCCAGCAACCCGCACGGGTGCGGGTGAGTCGATGCTACTGCTGCGTCCCATGAGTACGAAATGAGCCGAGTCGGTGCTGAGGCATCAGTGGCCTGTTCCAACCAACTCGTGACCTGCGATGGGTCTTGGGTCCGCGCCAATCACAGAAATCACAAGGCTTGAATCCGTCGGCCGCGCTGCCCGCGCTGTGACTATGGCTGCGGCCACGGTGCAGGTGGCGCAGCGAATACGATCGGTCTTCCAAGATACGGATCGTCACCCCCCATCAGCGACTGGGGAGGCGGATGCTGCTGGACGTGAATGTCTGGAGCGCCTGGCCAGCGTCGTGACCCACAGGCCGGACCCTCCCGCCACCTCGCGCGACGCCGAACGCGTCGACGACCGGCCGGTGATTGCTCCACGGCAACCGCCTGTTTGCCTATCTCGACTGCTCGGGCCCGTCGACTGTGAATGCCATGTAATCGGACGGCAGATACCTTGCAATCAGACGAGTGTAGACCTTGCAATTGGACGGTAGCCGGCTGACGATCAGGCGGAGCCTGACCTTCCGTTCTGCCGGCGTTACGTCGACCGTCGGCTGGCCGAGGCCCTGGAGGACTCGCCCGCGGTGCTCATTCATGGGCCGCGCCAGTGCGGGAAGCCCGCTCTCGCCCAGGTCGTGTGCGCTCCGAGGCAATTGCCCTGGCGGAACGCCGGGGCACCGTGGGCTGGAAGCCCCGAAGCACGCGGGGCCGAGTACGCCTATATCAGCTTCGACGACGATGTGGTGCGCGGCGGGGCCGAGGCTGATCCCATGGGCTTCGTCGCGTCCCTGCCCGAGCGCGTCGTCCTCGACGAAGTCCAGCGTGTCCCAGGGTTGTTCGCCGCCCTGAAACCGGCCATCGATCGCCGGCGTGTCCCGGGGCGCTTTGTCCTCACCGGATCGAGCAACGCGCTGCGGGTTCCCACGCTCGCGGACTCGCTGGCGGGACGCCTGCAAATCGTCCGGCTCCATCCGCTCGCGCAATCCGAGCTCGCTGCCGGACCAGTCGGTGCCACCGTCCCAGATCCGATGCCGCGCTTTCTCGACACGCTGTTTCACGGCCGGTTCCCGACCCGGCAGACCGACCCGCTGGGCGGGCAGCTGGGCGAGCGGATCGTGGCCGGGGGATTCCCGGCGGCCCTGGCACGCCCCACAGGTCGGCGGCGGACGGCCTGGTATCGCGATTACGTACAGGCGCACCTGGAGAAGGATGTGCGGGACATGGCCCGCGTCACGATGCTCGACGCCCTGCCCCGGCTCCTGATGCTGGCGGCGGCGCAGACGGCCACCCTGCTCAACGTGTCCAATCTCGCATCATCGTTCAGCCTCAGCCGCCCCTCCATTAGCGCCTATCTGGGTCTCCTCGAACGGGTCTTCATGCTCGAGCTGCTCCGCCCGTGGCATAGCAATCGCCTGCGCCGCCTCGTCAAGACACCCAAGCTGCATATCGGCGATACCGGCCTCGGATGCGCACTACTCGGGCTCGATGCCCGCGGCCTGGCGAAGCATCGCGGGCTCCTGGGCCAGCTTCTCGAAACGTTCGTCTTCCAAGAGTTGCGGCGCCAGGCCAGCTGGCACGACGCGCACCTCGAGCTTTTTCACTACCGGGATAAGGATCAGGTCGAGGTCGATATCGTCATTGAGCAAGGGGCTTTGGCGCTGGCGGGCGTTGAGGTCAAGGCGTCGGGCACCGTGACTGGAGCGGACTTCCAAGGCTTGCGCCGTCTCAGGCGAGCGGTTGGTGACCGATTCGCTGCGGGTGTGGTGCTCTACGACGGTGAGGTCTGCACCAGCTTTGGCGATGGGCTTTTCGCGGTACCGATCCGCGCCCTCTGGGAAACCGCCGCCTGACCCCGGCACCGAATCCATCGGTGCGGCCGCGGCGCTCGGCTGGCAGGAGGATCTGGGCTGACGGTCTGACCACGAACCCGCCACTGCACCCGACACCCCAGCTTCAAGCGTCTCGACCATGCACAGGGCGTGACGGAACGTGGCCTCCTCGACGCCCTGGCAGTTTAGTCGTGACCCACCCCGCAACGCCCTGGACAACGCCTGCCGCTAGCGAACCGGGCTAAGCGGCGGTGGCCGTGGATATTCGCACTCGTGACTTCCACCGATCGCAGCGCATGCACCGGCGCCTGCCGAGAGTCCGCCACCGGCGCCTGCTCCTCGGCCAGCCCGCCCAACTCACCGGCCACGCTCCGCGCCAAGTCCGCCGTCACCGTCCACGCACACCGTGTCCGATCTCGAATCAACGAAGACGACGGCCTCATCCCCAGCACAGCCTCCCGAGAATCCGGCCATACCCATCCAAGACGAACAACGTTGCCAGCCGCGGATCATGCGTCCTCACGACGAGCTGTGAAGGAAATCGTCCGGACGCCGCACTCCCAAGTACGGTTCCTGCTCACCACTCATGGGATCTGATTTGGATGTGGCCAGGTCAGAAGAACGGCCTAAGGCGCGGCTCGGATGCGAAGGCGATCCAGCAATGCCAAGAACTGGTAAGACTTCACGTACGGTGCTGCAGTTTTTCCGGTGGGAGACTCGACGCTGACGCTCGCCCCAAGTCGGCGAGCCTGCCTGAAGGGGCAAGCACACGGCGTGTCAAGGTTGTCAATCAGGCCCCGAGGCCACAGGCGTGACGCTAGCTGATGGTCCGTCTACGGCACCAAGGCTTCCAGTTCAGATCCAGGCGACGACGACCACCGGCCATATCACGCGCGCGCAGACCGTCAATCCGGGATCTTTGGGCGCGTATCCCGACTGGCGACCAGAACTTCGTTTCCCTCCAACCAATCCCCCTAAAGGAAATCAGGGGACGTCGGATCGCCTCGCAAAACCTCCCGGCGACAACGTCATCGACCATTTCGTGGAGCCGCTCGATCTCGCCTTCTGCGGGCTCGTCGCACGCGTCGCAGCCACAACTCGGAAAAAGCTCGCCGTACCACCGCCCGAATCGGACGTGAAGACCCGGAAAGGTTGAGAACACCACCACAATTGGGGCGGAGTCGTGGTTCCTCGGGTTGAGTCGCACATGCGGACGTGCAGGGTCCAGTCCCTGCTCCAGTTCCGCCTCCAGGCCATACCCCTCGATACGCTCGACGTCGAAGTCGTTCTCCAGGCGGTCGACAGTCTCCAGCATGGCCGAATGCAACGGTCGAAAGCGCTCGGCGTTGGTCACGCGGCTGTACGCTGGATCTGGAGGTGGTCCCGCACTTCCACATTTCGCATATCCAAACCAGCCAGGCATCTCCCTACGTTCCTTGTTCCACGCCAGCCTCACGCCGCAAGATAGTCCAATTGTGACGTGTGGACGCCGCGGAGGTCGACCTGCCGAGGCGACCGCGCCCAGCTTCGTATCCGCTGAGGAGCGCGCGGCACACCGCCGGCGCCAGGTACCTGCCGTGATGGCAATGACACCCTCTTCCGCACCGCCTTTGATAGCGGCGCGGACATCGCCCAACTCGTCAGCCAGGGCGAACAGCCGTAGCCGGTGTCGGCACAACACGTCATCATGGGGCATGAGCGGGTGCCTCGCACTCATCTCATCACTAGATCCCGACGAGACGCCGCGTGCACCGCTCCCTGGTGTCAGCCCAATCCGCTGCAAAGTGTCGCGTCTCTTTGGGACGTGAACACTTTAGGCACTAGCCGACTATGTATCTCGTGTCATGCAGCGTTGCCCCAAACGAAGGTCGCAGTTGCCCGGCCTGCACGATATGAGCGACGATCCGTCGGTAACTGCGCAATTTCGTCTCGGATAGGTTCGATTCTTGGGCCACGACTTGCCTGCGACTATTCGGCTATGTCACGATTCCGCGATTCAACGCAGACTGTTCGACGGGAGTCGAGAAACACATGAAGCTCAAAGAGGTGGTACCGGCGAGTGACTGGAAGCAGCGACCGCAGCGGTCACGGCGCATTAGCCCTGAGATTCGCGAGATTGTCAGCCGTCTAGACAAGACGTCGCGTGGCGAATGGGTCGTTATTGGCCTCACCGAGCAGGAGAAGAAGCGCCAGCCCACGATTCGCGGCCAGATCACGTCGGCGGCCGCACAGTCGGGACTCAAAGTAAAGTTTGAGATGCGAGCGGGCGATTTGGGCGTACAGAAGGCGTAGGCTTACGTCGGCGGCGTTCGGCCTTCCGAGTGAACCACGGCGCCGGGACCGGTAGCGCTAGCCGCACACCCTGCCTCGCTGCTGCAGGCTGGGCCCGCTGGCACCGGCAGCCGTCCGGGCTCGGGACCAGCGTCAAGGGCCGGGACGGCCACGCTGCCGAACGGTCTCTTGGGACCCAGGGGCGGACGGCCTGCCCCGGCCGGGTGCTTCCCCAAAGACAATCCGCGGGCCTTGCAACATACAAGAGGCGGTTCGCGAGCCGCCCCCACCGCTTGGTCGGCTCGGCGGGGCAGTACTTGCTCGCGGCGGTACCTCCTGGCGCTAGTCCACGCGAGCCGAGCTGTCGGAAGCGAGTCGGTGTCGCAGATTCTCCAAAATGCGCTTTCGGCGCTCCTCGTAGAAGCGCAGAAATCCATTGACATCAGCCGGCACTTCACCGAGATCGTGCAGCTGGCAGTGATTTCGCCTCTCAGAGTCAGACGGGAGTTCCGCGCGCAGCCAGTCAGCCGGCGGCATGGCGCCCTTGCGCGAGTTCGTTGATCCCTCCAGGAGCTGGAGGTTGGCTAGACGGTTCATCCGCTCGCGAAATGCGGGGATCTTCTCCTCGTTGACTCCGGCCTTCTTCAGACACGCCGGTGTCATCAGCGCACGCGGAAAGACATGGTCGATGTGGAAGCGGTTTGTGGCCACGTCGACGAAATCGTACAGAAGGAACAGGAGGCTATAGGCATTACCACCGTACGTGGCGTCGGCAAAGTCTTGGATTTCCTCGTCGACAAAGGTGAGGCTCATGCCAGGCGGCATCGCTTGCTCGATCGCGCGAGCCGGGAAGCCATCGTGACAGGACCTCTCCCGAATGGCCCTGCGGATTGCCACCAGCAAGTTATCGACACCGCCGCCCCAGATCCCGCGCTTTAGCAGGGAGCGAATCAGCCAGTTACGTATCGCCGCGCGATCCTCCACGCCCAGCGCTTGCTGACGGTGGTAGAGGAAGTACGCGATCGGCAACAGGGCATTTGCCGATGTCAGGCTCAGCCTGGAATACCCGAAAGATGAAACCAGTTCCACCGTTTCTGAGATTGTGCTTCTGATGCGATCCCATTGATCCTGAAGGGCGCCGATCTTCGATTTACCGAAGTTCTCGACCTTGAATCGGACGCTGCTGCTGTCCCCAAGCATCAGGCAGGCCTTGAGCACAAAGTCGTGGTCGAAAGAGAAGCCACTGCCAACGTTGTTGATCTCGTCAACCAGAGCATGGATTTCTTGCCGCGCGTCGACCTTGTCCCATTGGGCTACTGCCATGCTGAGAAGCATGTCCGAATATGAAAGGGGCGTGCCGCCGCTGTTGGTCCGTACAAAGATGTTGAGAACCCGTTCTGGGTCCTGGTCCGGCTCTTCGTAGGCCGAGACGGTGCCATTGCTGTGAACGACGTGGTGTAGCCGGTTGAGTATCTTCTGGGGCTCGCGCGTATCCGCGAGCCCCAGGTCATGAACGACGTCAATCAGGTCTGCTGGATCCTCAACGTCAAGGATGTCTCCCACTCGGTACCAGTGTTCGTGGTCGTCACGGCAGTTCCGATCGTAGGCCTCCTTCTCCGGGAGCAGGCTGAATTTATACGCGAGCTCGTCGTCGTTCTCCGTCTGGGACGCGAGGAGATTCAAGTAGAGCCGTCGTTCCGGAAAGGCGTCCGGGTTGTTCCACCACAGGCGTGGAAGTTTCCATCTCCCACTGCCGTGGAGTGCGACATTTAGCGCGGTCAAGCGTTGTTGTCCATCGAGCACCGCCGTCAGGCCGGGTACGGTGGACGGCGCCCCGTGGACGGGATTGTGGGGCTTCCGTTGATCGTAGTTCGTGATGAACTGGTAGAAGCTGTAACTCTTGGCAGTCTCGGGATCGACTCGCCAGAACAGGAAGGATCCAATCGGATAGCCGCGCATAAGGCTGTCAAAGAGCCTTTCGATCTGACGCGGCTGCCACACAAACTCCCGTTGAATGGCCGGAAGCAGGTACTGGTTGTTGTGAATGTGGCCGATCGCCTGCTTGATGGTGATTGGCGTCTGGAATGCCACGGATCTGCTCTCCTAGCGCTGTGCGCTTTCCAGTGCGACCGCGTCGGCGGGTGCTTGGCGGCAATACACTATCATTCGCCAACATCGAGTCTTTCGTGTATCGCCATCCGAATACGTATGAGTGCGGCCAGCATCTGGTTTTGCTTGGAGGATAGTCTTGCATTCTTCTTATCGTCACAAGTCAATTCTTCCAATATGTGACTCATCGCTAAAATGTGACTCTGAATCCTCCGCACATCGATCTCGGCATTCGAAAGGCGTGTAGATACATCATCGTTAAACGCTTTCTGTGTTCGCGGGAAGGTCCACGGGTGGCGTGCATAGTTGAGCGCCCCTTTCAGCAGTCGCCATAGCCGTCGGCAGCCGCCGCGTACCTGTGCTGGGATTCTTGGCAAATTGATCCATCTGATGATTGCCCCAACAGAGACAACCAACGTGCCTATCGCAGCGGCAATGTAAACGGCTTCAGGTGTCATCGTGCGTTACCCGCGTGCATGGGACTGGCGCATGGTCGTCGCTGCTTACGCCGACCAATCGGGTCCGCCGGTCAAGAGCCTACGAGCGACGAATTCGCGAATGCGCCAGCGACTCGATCCGACCCACCCCAGAAAGGCAAGACCGACCACGGCAATTGGGCCGAAGATCCCGCACATGAACAGGGTCGAGAGCCGCAGTTCTTTCCAGGACTGCGGTACTTCAATGTCCTCAAACAGTTCAGGCGGAACACGATCGTCACCGGGTGCTGCGTCCAAAGCTATGCGTCGGGGCTCTTGAAGAGCCATGCGTGGGAGCTCTTCCGGGTAAGCATCCGGGTATGTCTCCTTGTGAATCTGCTCGTGCGTGCGTCGTCGTGCGCGAGGGGACGCTAGGCTCCTGATCACGTAGAACGATCCGTAGACGCCGATGGATACCCACGCGATCAGGGCAAGAAGCCCGTGCTGGAAGATCTGCACCCACTCTAGTGGACCATTCATCAGTTCAACCCCCCGCCATGTATCCCAGCCGCCGATTCCGGCGCCGCAGCCCAGAGAGCGTGTAGATTTTGCCCTTGAGTCGGTTGCACGGGCCGCAGAGCAGCACGCGGTTGGTGATGTGGTTCAGGCCGCCGTCGGAGCGCGGCGTGTTGTGATCCAGCTCGAGGTAGCGCGGGTAGTCGAAGGTACGGTCGCAGCCCGGGCAGCGTGAGCCGTGCTGCGCCAGCTGGTAGTCGTAAGTCTCGACGCGTGACATGCGCAGTCCCTCCGGCTCGGCGTAGCGCACCGTGACCTGGAGGAACGGCACGGCTTCCTGGCCGTCGTCGGTGCGCACGGGCGGCTCGGTGACGTAGTGGATCTGCGGGTCGGCGTCGGTGAGCAGCTGGCGGTTGTCGGCCATGCGCTGGCGGACGATATCCACGGCGCCCGCCCAGATGTCCATGGCGACCCAATGGCGGCCCAGGCGTTCGGCGGCGATGGGCATGGTGGCGTAGCCGGCGAACCGGTCGAGGACGATGTCGCCGGGGTTGCTGCTGGCGTTGATGATGCGCTGGTAGAGGGGGCGAGACTGTTGGGTGGGCCAGCCAGTGCGCTCTTTGGCTGATGACGAAAGCACGGTCATCGCCCACCCATCCGACACCGCTTTGCCCTCGGCGATAATCTCTGAGATTCGCTTGAGCCTGCTCTTGCTATATCCCCGGCCACCAGGCATCCATATCCACTCTGTTCCGTCGTCGTCAAGGTGGACCTCTTGCTTTCGTGTCTTGATGATCTCCTCACGAGTACACGGGATCTTCGGCATCGTGATTCTGGCTGCCGGCGATTTAGCATAGAACAAGATTACGTCATGCTTTCGGTGTTGATTCGATCAAGGTACATCAGGCGGAATGTATAGTCCCAAATGATCTCGTTTCTGAAGTTCCCCCGCCCAAACATCACATCCAGCAGCGCCTTGAGGTAGTGGCTTGTCGTCGGGTCGCAGTGGAGGTGCAGGCTCCCGTCGTCCCGCAGCACGCGCCGCATTTTGATCGGCCGCACGCCCATGAAGCACAGGAACGCCGCCATGTCCTCGCCCCAGGCCGCCCGGGCCGCGTCGATGACCTGCCACACCTCCGGCCAGTCGTCTTGAATCTGATCGATCCACTCGCCCTCCACGTCGTCGGCCCACTACCAGCGGTCCTGGAACTTCCCGCCGCTCGCCAATCTGTCGGGCGTGGCGTGGAAGTCGCGGCCCGTGTTGAACGGCGGGTCAGTGGCGATCAGGTGGACGCTGCCGGAGTTCATGCCGCGCAGGAAGTCGAGGTTATCTTCGTGAAAAAGCGTCCGGTTGGCGAAGTTCGGCTCAGCCATCCGCGCTCGGCTCGCGCCATTCGATCAATGCCAGCATGCCCGGCGACGGTCGGTAGGACAGGGGATGCCCGGATTCCGGGAGATGCTTCGAAACTCGCGCCTGCACCTGCTTGCGTGTGGGCGGGCGTCCCTCCCCGTTTCCCTTCTGCCTGACATAGAGGCGGCACCGCGCGATCTCTTCGGTCACGAACGTCACATGACGCGGTTCACCGGCGCGCACCAGCACGTCGCGGATGGCCTCACGATGCGTCATGCGTTCTCTCCCTTCTCCTTGGCTCCGCGGACTGTTTCCGTAGGCGTCCTAATCACGTGGCGCGAGCGGGCTGGTATCGCGAGGGTCGGCGGGCTGCTTTGGGCGCATATCTGGATAGGGACGCATACCTGGCCCGCGCGGCCTGCCTTCCCTTTCAGGAGGTAGAGACGGCGTCCCTCCAAAATAAGGGGCATTTGGGGCGTCATCGTAGGGGGCGAGGAGTTCTGAATTGCCCATCAAACCGATGGCCACCCTACCACTCGCCCTTTAGTGTTTTCCGGTCACGCCAGCACTTCGGGCAGTACGGGCCGTATGGTTCTTCTTGAACCAGCAGGGTGCGGCAATCGGAGCATAGACCGTCATTCGGCACGGCTATCCCCAGTTCCCCCGGCTTATCCCCGAGCCAGCTGGCTGATGTTCGTCTCGAGGATCCACGGGCGACACCCGCGCACGACCGCGCGGGCGGGCGCCTGTAGCTCCGGCTCCTGCGCCAGGTCAATCGACGACCACGTCGGATGGTCGCGGAACTCCCGCTCGAGCTGGTCGCGAAACGTGTCGAGCGAGTCCAGGCAATACCTCGGGCCGCCGACGATGTCCGGCTGGGCGCTGGCGTTGTTGAGCGGCACCGCGATCCTCATGAGGGCCGCGCCCGCCAGCAGGAACTGCACCGCCTTGGTCATGATCCGGTCGCGGCGGATCACTCGGGCGGCGGCGGCTCGGCACGGCGAAGCGAGAGCGCCTGAGCCAGGACTTCCTGGTCTGCCCGCACCACTTGCTGAAGTGCAACGAGAGACTCGGCAATCTTGCGAATGCTGAGCTCCTGCAACTCATCGTCGGAAGTCGCGCCAGCCAACCGCTCAAGGGATTCCTGTGCCTCGTCGTGCAATTGCGGACGGCAGTATTCGCAGTCATAGGGTCCGACGTCTTGACCGCAGTCTTCAGCGGCCCGATGTGCGCCAGCATAGGTGGCATACGTGCCGCCGCTCAGGGGATGCCAGCGAGTGTTCATGGTTCGGTGGCCACCAGGCCCGGCGAATGAACAGGAAAGCCGATGAATCCTGGTATACCGGCCAGCGCCGTGGTTTTCCCCCACCACGAAGCCGCCAGGCCCCCGCGCTAGCATCCGCCAGCCTCCCCAGGACATCGCAGCAGGCGCCGGGACCACCCAAGGCCACGCGTGCGCTCCCACGGCTCGCCGGCGCGCACCAGCACGGCGTTGGTCATGCCGCGGTCGCGGGGAGCATGTCAGGTCGATCCGCTAGCTGGTTGCCGTTCCCAAATCGCTCGGCTACAGGATCGTCGTAGGGCGTTGATGCCATTGGATGTCCCGCCGACACAGCAATGCAGACGCACAGGAGGGTAGCAGGCACCGCGGGAAACTCTCGGAGAGTCTCCGAGAGGGCGCTTGCGGGGGCCCAATCCGCGAACTACGGTGCTGGCAGGTGGAGCACCGCCGGTCGCCCGGCAGCAGCGTGCTTCGCGCCACATCCATCCCAATCGGCCAGAACGGACAATCCGGTCGCCAGTGCGCCAGGGCACGGCGACTATGGCGCAGCCGATAGCGCGCGGGCAGATTCTCATGGTCACTTGAATGTTGAGCGCTCATTGGCAGCGCCCCCACAATACGTGTGCTGCCGTGTCGGCGCCGTGCATCTCGACCAGTCGTACGGCCCCACAACTGCAGGACCTGCCGACCCGAAAGGATTGTCTGACGTGCTTGACTTGGAGTTCTTTCAGTTGGTCCTGCTCCTGTTTGCCATCTGACTGATCAGCATGCTCTCCATGCTTGGCCTCTGGGCTCTCTGGCAGGGCGTGCAGGGACGCTTGTAGCGCGCCCATAAGCGGACGGGCCGGCCCGGACGCGACGTATCGGGTGTACGTGAATTGGGCTATGCGACCGTTCATTTGCCCGATTACCACGTCAACACGCGCGGGCGCGAGCTGCGCACGAGCGGTCGGCCCATAGCCTCGCAGTGCCTTGGACCGTTCCCGGCCCTCAAGCGCGCCTGGGTGGTGGCGAACATCGAGGGCCTCGTTCGCCGGCGCTGCCAGTCCTGCTGGCCCAGCGTCAGGCACTGATTGGTCTTAGCTTGGCCGCTGGCCTACATCTGGCGAGTGGAGACAGCTGCGGCGGAGGGAGGGCATAAGAGAGGCGCGTCGTGACAGGTGCGGGGTGTCGAGTTCGCGCCTGGCCCGGCAGGAGGCAATAAAATGCCCCGCCACCCAGGAGGCAAAGTGATCCACTACCACTACACGGATGCGTTTGACCGGTTTGAGTATCTTGACTCTCTCGTGCAATACGACCTAGACCAGTTCTGCACGCTCGGATGCTTTGACTGGAGGGGGCGGGGACGGTTCCCCGCAGCAGTCGGGAGAGATTGAAGCCGTACGGGAGCGTTGGCCCCCGCTTTCGGAGGGGCTCGTTGGTGGCAGCCTCGACCGGTTACTCGAGTCGAAGCAGGCAGTTGATGCACTGGCGGCACGACGCCGTCGCCGATGAAGTTCGATTCCGCCGAACTAGCTTGGCGCAATCTGGAGTTCTGACGTCGGCCGACTGCCACTGATCGGTGGGCATTCGAATCGGCGGCAGATCGAGGACTACGCGAACGGGTTGTCACTCCCGGCCTGGATCGTTCGGGGCGTCACCGAAGTCGTCCAGCGCAAGCGTGCCTACATCCGTCTACCCGAGACCACCGAAGTTGTGCTCGTCCCAAGTTGTAGCGACCGGTCAGCGCTCGTACTGCTTCCTCAACTGCTCATTGAGCCCGTAGAAGCCTGCACGCACCATCTTGTCGATCACATCGAGAATGCGCTTTCGAAGCGCAGGCTCGCTCGTCTCCTCATGCAGTCGAACCATCAGCGGCGACAAGTTGTGGGCGACACCTGCCTCCTTGAAGTGGATCGAGCTCGCCTTGGAGCCATACGCAAGAACTGCACGCTCCGCCAAGTCGCACAGTTCGATAGGGAGTGGTTGTTGCGTGTTTCGTAGGCGGTGCACTAGCGACGTTAAGTCGGACCCAGAGTCCATTGATTGCGCAAACGCAGCGATGAGGGGGCCCCGCGATGCGATCTGATCGGGCCCCAGTGCGCTCCAGCACTCGCCGGCTGCCCGCCGAACGGCTTCACTCTCATCCACAAAGGACTCTCGCAGGCGTTTCTCGCACTCGACCCCAACGGTCTTATCGGACAGGTTGTGGGCGTAGACACTAGCAGCGCCAACCCGCGCTACCTCGCCCATCCCAAGCAAACTGTCGCCATCTTCACGGGCCTCGTCCAGCCAGAGCGCGGCGAGAGCAATGTGTCTTGCCCCAGCCCGCGCCGCAGCAGGCTGGGAGGACTTCAACATCCGCCGAAGGACTGTTCTGACTGCCGGATAGTCACGGAAGATTGCGTAGTTGAGAAACCGTTCGACGAACTGGTACCCAAGGATTGCATCGGCTCCCTCAGCAAGTCTTTCGAAGCAACCAAAGGCATCGCCGCGGTGCGCGTCTAGGATGGCAAGCAGCGACTCAACTGCCACCGATCGCACGGCGAGCACTGGATCTTCCACGAGGTGCTGGATGGTGGGCTTGAGACGAGTCCAGCGGCCTTTGTCCGCGAAGAGCAACCGAGCCAGAGCCGTTGCCGCGGCGCCACGCGCCGAATTGATGGCCTGGGTGACCGGATCTCCGAAGCCGCCGGCTTCCTGCCATTTGTCAGACTCTGGATCAGGATCGTCTTGAGCAACGCGGACTAACATCTCGACGATGTCGTCCGAAAGATCCTCCTCTGCCAGCGCTCCTATAGCATTCGCGATTTCTCTTCCAGGGACTTGGACACCAACGTGTGCAATGCGGCGCAAGACCGAGCACGCTTGGTCACGCGTTCCGGACCGGCCAACTTCGTTCTCGTGAGCTGTGAGTCCTCGGAGGATGGCCTCGAAGTAGATTGGCGTGTGCGTTGCATCCATCCGATTTGCCAGCGCAGCAAAGCGCGCTGGCTCCTTGCGCACCAACGTCGTGAGACCGCGCGACAGTTCAACTGCGCCGCCCACGAACCGTCCTCCACGAAAGGTTGCCCTGGGTTTGGCGTACGCGGCCATCGCCGAGAGCCAGTGATCGTCCGACATACTCAACTGGGCCTCAGCGGGGATGGGGGGACCCGCCGCCTGGAATCCGTGCTCCGCAGCCGGTGGACGTGCGGCACCACGCTCTGAAGCCTTAGGAAATCGGCGATCAAGTTCCTGGATCCGCCGATGTGTCGTCCCCGCGATCCGTTCTTGGGCAAGGGCGCGCAGTAGCGCGAGTTCGGTGCGGCCTACGAATCGTTCGTCGCGTTCCCAGCTTGGCGTAAAGTGCAATATGGCGCTCTCAAGCTGTTTGAACGACATCTGAGAGCAGACTGCCGATGCTGCAGCTACGGCAGTTCGGCTGACGGCTGCGATAGCGTCTGTTTCTCCCATCGAGACGTCATATCCGATATCAAGCCGCTGGGCCGGGCAACGCAGAAGGAAGCGCACAATGCGCTCCGCGTAGTAGTCCGGGTTTGCGCTCCAGGTCTGAAGTAGCAGCGCAGAAATCCACTTTCCGTCGCTCCTGCGCTCTTTGCCCACGATGCAATCGAGTTCCGTGGGGTTGTTCTTGGCAATCAGTCTCATCGCCTTTGCGAGCGCCTCTCGGAGTTGATCATCTGGCTTCCCGTGCATGCCGGGTGCCACGATCCATCTCTTTGGGACCCTCAGGTCGAAGCTCGCAAATCTTGGGAACAGCTCCCGAACAAACGCGCAGGGTGCACCTGTCGCGCACTCCTCGATTACGTGCGCGCTGAACTGACTCGAGGTGACCAGTCCTGTCTCTTCGCCGAATGGATCGTTGCGGCCGAGTTCGATAGCACGGATGCACTGCCGGTCGAACCATGCCGCCAACACCCTTGCGGTAAACTTTGGTCTCTCGATACTCGGCGCATACCAGATCGACCACCAGTCGTCATTGATCGCAATCATCGGTCTTGCTTCATCAAGCGTTCCGACAGAAATTAGGGCGATAACCAAATCCTGCATCTCGGAGCTCGTATAGCCGTATCCGCCCGCAACCAGCGACCGCAATCGGTCGCGCCATTTGCTAGACCCTCCGCGGAACGACTCAACCATCGCAGCTACCACCGACGATCTCGCATTAAGTACGTCGGTCATTCGAATCAGCCAAATGGCGCGGTCGATGTGTTCGTCATCACGGCTTAGCCACGACTCCCACCGACCCATTTCTTGAAGTACATCGAACCAGGGCACGGAATTTGCGATGACGTTCCACGCGTGCCAGTCTAGTTCATCTGTGAGATTTTCAATTACCTGCCACTCATCACTGGTTGGATTTGGCAGTGCGCCAAGCCAATCTAGAACGACCTTCTTGATGTGGAATCGGACACTTTTGCTTTCGAGAAGGCTGCTTAGCGTACGCAGGTAGCGAAATCGATCGGGTTCACGATCTCGGAGGAATGCGAGTACTTGCCTGACCTGTGACCGGCGAAACAGGTGCTGTTCGTCAGACGAAAGCCATTGAACTAAGTCGCTATTCTTCCGGAGGAACGTTCTCGCAAACGCGTAGTCAAAGAACGACTCATGGAAGAACCGAATAGTGCGACAGTGAACGTACACAACCGCCTCTGATGCCAGCGCCCCGGACGCTGCCGGGAATTCGTCCAAGATCAATTGCGGTGCAACAAGTGATTCCCTTTGGCTGAGTGCGTCGCAAAGCGAACCAATTGCGCTCGGAAATACCCCCGGCTGCTCGGCTCTATCGTCCACCGCTCTTGCCTTGTAGTCCCAAAACGCATCGAACAGGTCGCCTGCCGTACTAAAGTTGAGTGGCTCGGAACGTGCCGCCTCGATGAACAAGTAAAGGTGCAGAGCTACCGATAGAAGCTCCATTTGGTTTCGGCTCAATGTTGTTTGCGTTATACCAGAAGCTCTGATCGCAGATAGGATTGTGCTGTCGTCCAGTTTCCCGACGCCAATACGCTTAGCGCCATCCTGATCCTCGACCAACTCTCGAAGTCGCGAATCCTGGTCAAGGTCAAAGCTCCGACAGGCAAAGAGAATTCGCATCTTAGGATAGTTACGCACTTCTCTCAGTAGCGCATTAAACGGACCCCAAAACGCCTGCCGTCGTCCTGACACAAGGCTGAGCGCGTCTATCTGGTCCAAGCACAGGACAGACGTTTCGTCGCCGGCAAACTCACCAAGCGAGATAGCTGGCGAGTCAGGCAAACCGCGGCGCGTTCCAATCTCCTGGGCCGTAAAGTCGTTGGGAGTGAGCCAGTCCAGGCGGATCGCTAGGGTTGGGATGTTCTTGGAAGCAAGTTGCTTTAGCACCTGAGCCAAAACACAACTCTTGCCGCTGCCGGCCGAACCTTCAAGCATTACGTGCTTGCTGTCGCCCAACAACGCCTCTAGTACAGTGGTGCTTTCGTGCCGGACGATTTCTGCCCGATTGATCAGCAGTGCTTCGACTTCATCGATACACGCTTGCGTAAGTGTCTGGATCTGCTTGCCGACGGCCTCATTACCCACCAGCTGTGATTTCTGGACCCCGTGCCCAGCAAGATATTCCAAGAGCTCTTCCGCAGTGAGCGGAATGGCCACCCTTTGGGTCATGAAATCCGCGATCAAGAGCCGGACTGCTGTCGCGTCAATTGGATCTCCATTCCGCATCCGAAACAAAAAGCGAACACGCCGTTCGACATCTTCCTCAAGTTCTGGCTCACCCTTGGTTCGCACGGTCAGCAGTTGTAGACCGGCGAAAGCGGCCTGCTCGGTGCGGTAGATCGGGACGATGTACTTGCGAAACTGTCCCGACAGCCGGCCACTTCCTTCTATGTGCTGTTGGAACCTCTCAAGCGTGTCGCTCGACTTCGCCCTCCCGATTAGCTCTCGCAGATCTTCTGCGCTTGTGCCAGAACTAAAGAACCCGCAATCGCCTTCTCGTGTCTTCGCGATCAAGTCGCCCAGGACGCTCCGGCCAGTAGTGCCCTTCTCTGTCAAGCGGCTCAGTCTCCACTCGCCCTCGTGGTGTGAGCGCTTAACGGAATGATGCTCGTGAATACCAGCATTCGTTATTCGCCGGAAGTCAATCCCCGCACGCTCGTCGCCTAGGGCCTCAAATTCAACGCTTGCATAATCACCCTCGATAAGGTCTAGCGCGCCATCGACGGCCCACAGACCTTCGTATCGGTTTCCAAGCTTGTCGGCTTCGCCACCAAGTCTCGGCACAATCCCTCAGACCATCATCGTGGTATGACGCTCCTAGCCGTCTGCAATTGCGTCAACTGGGAAATTCAAGCGTACCGTAGTTCAGTACCGGCTCCGCCAGTTGCTGGCTATTGCAGGGAAACTGATGAGAATCACTGGGGGCAGAGGCGCCGCCATTGGGCCGGACTGGACCAAACCATTCGTACATTACGTCGCGCGATGCCGAGGCTGGCGAACGACTGCCACTCCTAGAGGTGAGGTATCGAGGCCGGATGCCAAGCCACACGGCCGGAGGTCGCTAGCCCCTCAACGCTAGACACCCAGCTCAGAGAGACCGGCGTCACGACTGTCACGGTCGGTCCTCGGAGCAGCTGGCCCGAGGCGTGACAGGCCTCCGGCCAAATGGCGTCAGGGCATGAGGTCCTGATCGTTAGAGTCACAAGCCTAGCTGCCGGCAATGCCTTGGTGATGCTGCCGTGGTGGTCCTAGCGCCAATACGCCGCGAACAACGGCTCAGTACGCGCTGACGACTGACGATCGACTAAGTGTCCGCTGACGTCCTGAGGCCAGAATCGATATCGCCCGGTGGCCGGACACTGGCAGCATCAGTCGGCAGCAGCGACTCCTCCCGGTCGGGGACGAACATTGGTGTCCACACGGCCCCGCTCGGATTCGCCAGAAACGCCGCTTCCCACGTCACCGCCACGACGAACCCGGCTACCAGCGCATCGTGCTCGGCCCGGTCGAATCTCCGCACTGCGTCCTCCACCTCCGCCAGCATTCGCAGCACCCGGGGCCGATGGGCGGTCACGATCCGCACCTCGGGAAACGTCGCGTACTCCCGCCGCCAGCTGCCCGAGAGACAGAAGCGCGCATAGCGCCGCAGCTTCAGCCCGTAGCGCCGCAACTCCGCCGTGCCCCGATCCACCTCCAGATAGATCCAGCGGCGCCGGCCATCCACGTCAATCTCGGCGATGGCGTCGGGGTGCACCGTCCGCCAGCTCCGCCCCACCTGATATCGCACCCGCGCGTGCGGGTCGGCCCTCCACTCGCGCAGGGTGGCCCCGGGATCGGCCTGACAGGCCTGCCGGATCGCCAGCATGCAGCGGTTGACGGCCAGTTGGTGATTCACGTAGCGGGGCTCCAGGGCCTCGGGCCCGGCGACCGTCGGGATGTCGGCCAGCGGGATCCCGGCTAACGCCACGAGCACGTCGGCACCCGCGGCGGAGAGACCGTAGACGTAGCCGCTGCGGCCGCCCCCAGCGCCCCCATGGAGGGGCTCGGCCCGCACCACCCACCCTTTGCGATGCAACCGCTGCAGGCAGATCTCGCAGGTGCGCCGCGTGGCGGTCTCAAAGGCCAGGGCCTGGACCTGAGCGGCCGTCAGCAGGCGATGGGTGAAGAGCAGGCGCAGCACCTGGAGCTGCCGGGATCCCACACGGACGCGCATCACGAGATCCGATACTGCCGAGGGCGTTGGGAATGGCGCAGACGCCGGATCTGCCGGGGCTTGGACCCCGCGGGAAGCGACAACGTGAGGCTTGGGGACGCCAGGGGTCGTGGGTATGGCGCAGTCGCTGGAACTGCCAGAGCTCGGACCCCACGGGAATCGGGAACTTGAGGCTTGGGGATGCCAGGGGTCGTGGGTATGGCGCAGTCGCTGGAACTGCCAGAGCTCGGACCCTGCGGGAACAGCAAGCTCGCGGCTTGGGGATGCCAGGGGTTGTGGGTATGGCGCAGTCGCCGGAACTGCGAGAGCTCGGACCTCACGGGAATTGACAGCTTGAGGATTGGGGATCCCAGGGGTCGTGGGTATGGGGCAGTCGCTGGAGCTGCTGGGGCTTGGACCCTATGGGACTCGGGAGCTTGAGGATTGGGGATCCCAGGGGTCGTGGGCATGGGGCAGTCGCTGGAGCTGCGGGTGCTCGGACCCTGCGGGAATTGACAGCTTGAGGACTGGGGATCCCAGGGGTCGTGGGCATGGAGCAGTCGCTGGAACTGCGAGGGCTTGGATCGGCCGGGAACCCGTACCCCCAAGACGAGGATCGAAGAGGACGAGGAGTGGGGGTACGGGTTAACAGTTCCACGAAGCGAAAGGTCACCAATGCTTGACGAATGCGAAACATTGGGCCTCGTCCATCAGGTTTGGCGGGAGGCCGGTGCACGGCCCAGACGTTCGCGTCGAGCGCTCGGGCCATTCGAAACGCCTTTCGAGCACGCTATCGAGCCACCTATCGCAACGTCATCCGATGGGTCATCCGAATGGCTGGCGCCGCGGTCATGCGCCCCCTCTCGGGTTGGGATCCAGTCCGTCCAACGGCTCCGACGTGCCCACTTTGACGCCGGTCGTGGTCGAAGGCTCGGGCGGTGTGGCAGGTTTGGAATTGGCTTCCTTGGTCTTTCGGGAGGCGTCCTTAGGCGGCTCGCCGTAGCGCTCCGCCACCAGCGCCTCGATCCGCGCCCGCGGCTTGCCCACCTGCTGCCGGCACTGGTCCCGCACTCCGTCGGCCGTCACCGGGTCACCGGCGGGGATGGGCACCACCCGCGCCTCGAACGGGCGCGCCGGCCGATTGTCCACGAGCGTCGTGATCGCCATGTGATACGCCGGCAGCCCGTCGAGCTGCTGGCGGGTGAACGTCGGCACCATCTCATCGACGAAGTGCCGCACTTGTGCCCGCAGGCCTCCAAACACCACGTGCGTGCGGGTGTTGATCAGCACGCTGTCCAGGATCGGCCGCAGCCGCGGATGGCCGGGGTTCTGCGTCGCCACCGTCAGTCCCACCCCGTAGCTGCGCGAGCGCTCGAAGAACGCCGCCATGTCCCGCCCCGTGTCCAGGAACTCCTGGAACTCGTCGAACACGGCGAAGAACGGTGGCCGGATATCGGCTGGTCGTCGGAGCACCGCCTGCCAGAATTGGGTCACCAGGATGCTGCCCAGCAGCCGCGAACCCGCCGCGCCCAGCGCCGTGTCCGCCTGGTCCAGATTGGCCAGCACGATCTTGCGATTGGCCAGCGCCCCGTCCCAGCCCACCGCCGAGCGCGGCTGCACCAGGATGTTGCGCACCCGCGGGTCCTGCACCAGCATCGCCATGCGCCGCAGCGCCCCGCCGAAGGTCAGCTCGAACTGCCGCGTCGAGGTGCGGTCGACCTGGTTCTGCCAGTAGGACCGCAGGAACGGGTCGGTCACCTGCGGCAGCAGCGTCTGCCGCCAGTCGCGGTCGAAGAACAGCCGCTCCAAGTCGAGCATGGAGGGCTTGATCTGAGGATTGGCGGCCAGGGTGCGGAAGCCGTAGGCGAAGGCCTGGGACATTGACGTGCCCCAGTGCAGGTCCTCGCCCTTCACCAGTTCCTTCATCATCGTGTAGACGGCCCCGGCCACGCGTTCGCCCTCGGCCGCGTCCCGGACGTCCAGCGGGTTGAGCGCCACCGGCCACTCGGTGTCGGCGAAGTCCAGCAGAATCGTGTCCTGGACGCGACCGGGCGGCACGGCGGCCAACAGCGCCTCGACCAGGTCGCCCTTGGGATCAAGCACGAGCAGGCCGTAGCCCTGTTCCATGACGGAGCGCGCCCACCAGTACAGGAAGGTGCTCTTGCCCACGCCCGTGGGGCCGACCACGAGGCCGTGTTTGAGGGCGTCGTGGGGCTTGATGCAGGCCCACTCTTTACCCGGATGCTCGGTCATGCGTCGCCGCTCTGCCCCAGGCGCAGGTCACGGCCGTGGGGCACGTCGCCGTAGCGGCCGCCCCAGCGCGTCCAGACCTGGGTCCCGACGAGGGTCTCCAGCTCGACCAAGGGCCGGCCGGTGAGCGCGTGGGCCTCGGCCAGGCTCACCACGAAGCTGGCGCCCGGCCACCAGCCCTGATCCAGGAAGCAGCGGTCGAAGCGATCCTTGCGCCAGGGACGGCGGGGCACGAGCCAGTTGAATGCGCCCCGGGTGGGCTCGAAGCACGCCAGCAGCAGGTCGAAGCGATCCTCGGCCTCCGTGCGGCTCGGTGCGTGCAGCCAGAGCTGGAGCTGCATGGTGAGCAGCGGGCTGTGGGCCTTGGACTCGGCGGCCCGGGCCTGGGCCTGCATCTCATGGGTGGGCTCACGGCGCGTCGGGTGGTAGTCCTGGCCGGTCATGAGGAAGGCCAGCATCTCTCGCAGCGCGCTGCCGATCTCGCGCAACACGGTGCGTCCCAGCCCGCCGCCCGACAGTCGCTGCCCGGCGCGGAGTTGGGCGACGCAGCGCTGTGCCTCCCGGGCCCGGCGTTCGCCCGCCCGCGCCACGAGGAAGCGCACCGCCACGCGCTCGCCCGCCGTCTGGTGGGCGAGGCCGCGGTCGAGTAGGACGACCGGGTCCTGGGCGAAGTCGTGGCGCAGCGGTAATGCCCAGTGCTGCTTGGGCGCCAGGTACGCGCGAATCGTATGGGGCGTGGGGACGTCCTCCCCGCTCGTCGGGGGCATGCGCTCACCGCTGGCGCCGTTGCTCGCGGCGGCTCGCATCGCACCGCCGACGTCAATAGCTCGTGGGGCGATAGCCCTGGGACGGTCGTAGGTCGATAGGGGCGGAGGACACCACGGCTCCGGTGCGCGTCCGGTGTAGTACGGACGCCCCAGCAACGAGGTCGATCCGCCGAGGTCGCCGATCACGCCTCGGGCCCCTTGCTCGACTGCGGTCCGGTGGCGTGAAGCGCCTCGCCGTCGCCACCGCTCCATCGCGTCCAGACCTGCCGCTCATTTAGGGTCGCCAGCGCCAGCAGCGGCAGGCCCGTCAGCGCGTAGGCTTCCTCATGACTGACCAGGAACGTCGCTCCCGGCCACGACCGTTCCCCGGCGAAGCCGCGGTCGAAGCGCCGCCGGCGCCGCGGCTCGTGCGTCTGCAGCCAGTTGCGCCAGCTCGCGCACGCATTGAAGCCCTGCAGCAGCCACCCCATACGGCCCTCAGCGAGATCCCGCGTCGGTGCCCGCACCCGGCAATGGATCTGCAGGCTCAGCAGGCGGGCGCGGGCCTTCGCTTCCACTGCCGGTGCGTCCCGTCGCAGCCGGGACCAGGACGCGCGCTGGTGCACGCTCCACCAGAGGCTGCTCGCAAGGTGGCGGATGCGCCCGCCCAGAGTGTCGGGCGGCGCATGCCGCTCGGCCCACAGGCGTTCGGCCTGGGCGCGAAAGTCGCGCACGGTGGCCGCGTCCGCCGGCGCGATGATGAAGCGGACGGCCAGGCGTTCGTCGGCCACAAGGTCCGCGAACCCCTGATCGAGCGGGGCATGGGGAACTTGGACTCGGGCATGGTCAAACGGCATAGCCCAGCTTTGTGCCGGCTTCAGATAAGCCCGAATCGTGTGGTGACCGGGGGCGCTGCGGCGCAACGTCCTCATGTCACGGACCCCACCACCACTCGGGCCGCTGGCTCGGCTGCACAGGGTCGATCTCGACGGCTCCGTCGTTCGGGTGCTGCGGTCCATCGGCGTCGTCCAAGACTGGAGCGAAATGCACCGCCGCCAACGCATCGTGTGCGATTCATCGGGGGAACTCCTTGGCGGGTCGGCTCGCAAGCGGCAGTTGCGGATGGGCTCGGGCCGTCCGCCGACCGACCTGCATCTGTCACAGCCCACCGTAGGGGTAGACGGCACCCGGCGGAATCCAGGTTTCCGTAATCGCGCACCTCAATCGGGTCGGTGGAACGTGGCGTTGTTGAGTGGCTCGGTAGCGAGTCGGCGGCTAGACCGGCACACAGACGCGTCGAAGTCGTCGGTTTCGCGGGCAACCCAATCGCAGCTCAGCTACGCGACTGCTCCTATGCACCTCTTCTCCGAAATCCGAGAACAAGGCACTAACCGTTTTGGACGGCTGGCGTTGCCTCGGTCCGCTGCTGGCCGCCGTTGGGTCCGGCGACGCTCGTCGGCGCGTCGCGAGTGGCTACTAGGCCGATGCGCTAGTGGTAGGGAGCGCGCGGTTGCACGTCGATCATGCCCCGCTTGGTGATCTCGCCCTGCAGGCGGCTGGGAACGTGCGTTGCGTCGGAACGTCCTGCCCCAAGTCGAGCGACTCCGCGATCTCGGGCGGCGTGGCGTGGAGAAATGCCACGAGCTGCGCCAGGTCCACGCAGGATCCCGGTCGTAGTCCCGCAAGTTGCCGCCTAACTAGCCCGCGCCGTGGGCCGGCGGCCGCTCGCGCGTCGCGTCCCCGCCGCCGCGTCGCAGTGCTGCCCGCCGGCACCCTGCAGATGCGGCGCTCAAGCCCGCCCTCGCTGGTGTCGGTGGTCACGAGGTCTCTTTCCCGTCTTCAGATCTGGACTTCCTGCAACTCACCAGGTTGCGTCGTGACGACGGCAGCTCGAATCTCTTCGATCTTCGACCGAGCATAGGGCCAGGAACCCGAGCGCAGCACAATGACGGCCAAGCGTCTGTCGTCGAGGTTCTGCTGGTACCTCATGCTCTGGTCGGTGGTAATCAGGACCTCGAAACCCTCTTCTTCCGCGATGTCCAGCAACTCACCGTTGCTCAGCGCCGCCCATCCTCTCGGTCCGGGCGTGTCGACGGTGTGTTCGGGAAGGAAGTTGCGGAGCGGTCTGGGCGTCCCCTGATCAAACAGGATTCTCAAGAGTGCTCACGGGCACGGGAGCCTTCAAGGATTCGGCCGCGTGCCGCAACACCGCCCTGACCTTCCAGTCTTCGGCACCCTCAAACCATTCGAGGAATTCCTCAACGGTGGCGCCGCTCTCCAGGTTCTCGAAGAGGGCGGATACGGGCAGCCTGGTACCGGTGAAGACCCAGGCTCCGCTTAGTCTGTCGGGAACGCTCTCGACCACCGGACACGTTTCCCAGTCCGTCATTCGATCACCTCCCACTCTGCGGCCAGTGTATCTGTCGCCTCGTCAGGGGGTGTGCGGAGATTCGTCCCAAATGAAGTGCGAACCGACGACCCTCAGCTCGACCTCGCAACCGAAGTGGCAGATCACGGCATCCTTGATCGTCGCCTTCAAGTCGGTCCAGTCGTCCCCCTGCGTGAAGATGCTGTAGCCCAGCGCACGAGCGTCGAAACCGCCCTCCGCTGCCTCCGTCACCTTGAAAACGATCTCTGCTGGCGCCTTCACCTGATTTCCCTGGCCCGCGAGTCCGAGCTCTTCCGTGTCCTCAGCCGCATGGATGCTGTGTGTTCACAGTGTAGAAATGTGGCAACCGGCACAAAGCAGCCGAGCGTTGGCGTCGCCAGAGCGCATCGCATTCAGGCAGCCCCGTAGCGCCGGCAGGTCGCGTCGGCGACGGAAACGGTGATGATCCGCATGGCCACAATCTCACAGATCTAGTGATGCACAACTCATGGGGGAGAGGTCTTATCCCTCAACAGAGACCAGCCCACCGCCGGTCACAGCAATAGCGTCTCGATTCAACTTACTGCCCACGGTCGCCGTATCGTCAGCAGGCTGGTTAACCCGATCCGCCAGATGCCGTTTCCAAAACCACCGAAGTCCGGTGGTGGTCGGGTTCTATCCAACTAGCTCGGCTGTGCCTAGCCCCTCAGCGCCGTACCGACGCGGCTTCCAAGTGCTCGCTCGCTGGTGTCATTGGTCATCAAGCCGCTGCGGCCTGCATGAACGGGTTGATCACCCGCAGGCCGCCACAGTCCTGTTGCGTGCTGAAGTCCTCTGAGTAGCTGGCCTCGCACCGCGCCACGCGCGCTGCGGCAAGAATCGCGCCGTCCCAGTAGGACAAACCGAACCGGCGGCTGCCTGGTCGAGTGGGTCGCGTGGCCTAGTGATAGAACTCTTGAAGCACTTGCAAGGAAACGGCAAGGTCAGGCTCCGAGAGCAGTTCTCGCGCGCGATGGCGCCTTTCAGGCTCTGCCGTCGCTCGGCTTGCCGCGTATATGCACACGTTGGTGTCGACAAAGCGCAAGGCTGCTACTCACCGGCCTGCTCCTAGGGCCTCGGTGCGGCCTCGGCGACCTCCGCTCTGGCCCGCGCCCGGTCGTACAAGTCCTCCCGGGGCAGGCTATCGCGCGTGTCCAATCCCACCCCACGCGCCCCGAAGTCCGCCACCACCTCATCCAGGAGCCAGCCGCGCCGTTCGGCCGCTGTCTCCACGCGCGCTTCCCCGGCCTGCCTAACAGCCAGGGTCCGCAAGTAGTCCCGCACCAGAGCCGATACCGACGTGTCGAGCTCCGCCGCGCAAATGCGGGCACGCCAGTAAGTCGCCTCATCGACGGAGACGGTGATGTCTTTCCTGGACACAATCTCACAGCTACCGTGGCTCACAGTAAATGCTGGCGAGCCTCGGCGACCGCGCTGGCGTTATACCAGGACACGTTCTGGCGCTGCGCCCAACCCAATCTCAGCGGCGAGCCGCGATCGACAAATGAGTCGGATTCCAACCCGGCGAGCCCCGGGTCGGGAACCTGGACTCCACTGGCTGGGATAGTCTCAGAGTCCGGCGGCAGTTCTGCGACAACGTGAACCACTGCAACTGGCACGGGTCCGTGAGTGACCACATCACCACTCTGCGCGGGGGCTGGTGAAGGCACCTTTAGCAAGTCGACCCAGACTGCCGAGCGGCGCAGGCTCGGACGGCAGTGCGGTAGTGCACTCCGGCGCTGCCAGCCGGGCCAAAGCGAAGGTGTTGGTTCCAACCCCTTGTAGCCGGACAAGCATGATTGGAACGATCGAGGACCTGCCCGGTCCGCGATGGCTTAAGCGTTCATCGGGTACCAGGACGTCCAACGTCCTATTGGCGGCCAGCAACTACCGTCCACCCAGAACCCTAGTGAGGCCCTGCGCCGCTGCGAATCTGTTGGCTCTCTGGGTACCGGACCGGACGGATTCCAGGCTGCTAGCGGAGTATCGCGCTATGGGCGTGGCTCGATCTGGATGCCTGGTTCGATGCCGTCCTGTTATTCTTTTCGCCCTCATTCGGGAATATGCGCATTCATTCACTGCGCAGGGTGCGGTCGATGGAGGCCAGGGCGGCACATTGGCGGTTCGCGCGCATGACGCCATCGCAGGTCAACGAAGACCCGGTGCAGGGCGAGTTCTTCACTGCAGCTGCCGATCTACCTGATCGGCTGGTCCGGGAGTCGATTCAGAATTCGCTCGACGCACGCCGGGGAAGGGAAACGGTGCGCGTCCGCTTTGCCTTCAGCGGGTCGCAGCACGCCTTGCCTGTACATGCCGCGCAGCGCTGGCTGGCAGGACTTGCTCCTCACCTCGAGGCCCTCGCCCGACCGGGCTCTGACGAGTCTTCCGGTTCGACCAGAATTGGTGCAGAAGCGGATGCGATGCGCGGTGCCCTGGCCTGCCTCAACCAGCCAATGACGTGGCTCACAGTTGGCGACTCCGGCACCACCGGTCTGCTCGGTGACATTACGGCCAACCGTGAGCGGGAGGCAGGAAACGATTTCTGGGGCTTTTTTCGTAGCGTTGGAATCTCGCCTAAGGGCCAAGACTCTGGCGGCTCGTGGGGTCTAGGCAAGTGGGTATTCCCCGACGCCTCCCGCATCAATGCCTACCTGGGCGTCACGCACCGAGCAAATGAGGATCACGCCATGCTGATGGGCATGGCGATGCTCAAGACCCATCACATGACGGCTCAAGACGGGGACGAGGTCAAGTACCCGCCGTATGGCTACTACGCTGCCGCAGCACACGAGGACGACGACGAATGGCTGCCGCTACCAGTCACGGCCGACTCTAGTCCCGCCGGACTCGTGGCCAACGCAATTGCTGACTTTCAGCTTGAGCGGCGTGGAGACGGACCCGGGCTCTCAGTTGTCGTGCCCTACCCGAGGGAAACCGGGGAAGAGGATGAAGAGGTCCTCACGCCGGCCACGATCGCCCGTGCTGTGGTCATCCAGTACTTCCTGCCTATCGTACGCGGTGACCTGGAGGTGGAGATCGTTAGGCCCGGCGAGGGCGCCCGCGTCATCGATGCCGCGACCATCGAACGCGAACTGGCGATCATTAAGCCCCGGCGCGATGACAACGCACCAGACTGGTTGCGCGGCGCGGTAGAGCTCGCACGCTGGGCCGTCGGGCTCGACGATGGTGCACACCTTGAGCTTCCCGTCCCGACCGGCAGGGACAGCGACTTCGAGGGTGTGGACCTTCCGGCACTCCGTGAGCGATACGACCGAGGGGAACGTCTGGCATTCCAACTGGCGCTGGATGTGCGCACCCGTGACCCCGACGAGCTGACTCCAGCCAATTTCCGCGTCTATCTCGAACGCGATGATGACTTGCCCAGGGGGCACGACTATTTCGTGCGCGGCCATCTGCGCATCCCCGAGATGGATCACATTCGGAGCCATAGGGCACGCGCTCTCGTGCTGGCTCACGGCGAGTCGGATTTGGGTCACCTGCTGCGTGATTCAGAAGGACCCGCGCACGCATCTTGGAGTCCGCAGGCACAAAGGCTAAAGGACCGATGGATTGGTGGTTACTCCCGAGTTCAAGCCGTGCGCCGCGCTGCGGCTGTGCTCTTGCAGCGCCTGGCCGAGCGCCCCGAGGAGAAACAGTACGACGCCCTAGCGGACTTGTTCCCATCCAATCTGACGGCGGAGCGCGGCCGCGGGCGAACGCGGCGTCCGGGGACGGGCGGCCTGGATCCAGTGGAGCCCATCAACGGCGGGGCAACGGCGGCGCTGGCGACGGTATCGGTCCCTGGGGGATTCCGCGTGCGCGCGGGGACGTTGGGCGGGAATGGAGTTTCAGGCTCTGAGTGGTCGCTGCGCTTTGCCTACGACGTAGCACGCGGCGGCAAGAGCCGTGCCTTCCGGCAATACGCGCGGGGCGCCGACCAGGAAGCGCCTGATTTCTCGCTCCGCAGCGGGCAGGTGCGCGTCGAGCAGCAAAACTGCGAGCACGAAGTTACGGGCGAGAATGAGTTGCGATTCCTTGCGCTTGCCGATGACTTCAGCCTGACTGTGACCGGCTTAGATGAGCGCGATGTGCTAGTTGAAGTGCAGCAAGTTGACACAGCCCCGGCACAAGCGACCGACGGAGAGCAGGAATGATCCGCCGGCTGAATAGCACCGGGCGTCGGACGGTCAAGCGTGAGCATGCCAAGGTGAGCCTGCGCCCGGCGGAGAATGGCGCTCCGTCGATTCACGACATGCAACTCGATCTCGCTGGCTACGGCTTCCCGCCGGACGCTCGCGTGCGCGTCGAGGCCTGGCGCAGCAATGCCGTACAGCGCTGGGACTACGGCACCGTGGGCGCGCTCACGCCACCATCTGCCGAGCAGCGCCGAATGACTGAGGTGCCGGAATCGTCCCAGTTTCGCGTGCTGGTGGTTGCCGGAGACGGTTCCGGACGGCTGCTGGGACACATGCCCAGCATCAAGCCAGTTCTCCCGCTGCGCTCGTTGCTTCCGGTGCGTGAAGTCGACGAAGACGAGCTTGGCGGAGAGATTTGGCGCGTCGACTTCGGGGATGGCGACTTACCCGAGCTGTGGGTCAATCGCGCGGTCGGCGGGATCAGCGAATTCGTCCGCACTAACAAGGACTTTCGGGCCCTCGTAATGCCCGCCGTGCTACGCGTGATTCTCACACGCATTCTTATAGACGAGCGCGCCGATCCAGAGGACGGTGAGAGCGCTTGGGAGGGCTGGTTCCGGCTGGCAAGCAACCTTCTCCCGGATGCAGACGTCCCACGGATTGAATCGAATGGGGAGGCAAACGACCTAAGCGAAGCCAGGAGTTGGATCGACTCGGTGGTGGGGGCATTCGCGCGCGACAGAGTATTCGCTGTCGGTGCTTACTCAAAGCCTTGGGACTACTAGGCAGCGTAGTGCGTGCTCCTGATCTGGCTCAGTGCAACGGCTGCCTACCAGGCGCCAGGCGTCCGGGCAGGTGATGTGTTGGCGAGATGCCCATGAACTGTTGCAGCGCTATTCGGATTACCAGACCGCTCAAGAAGCCCGGACATTCGGCCGATATCCGCGCGGACAGAGAATCTGGCCGCCCATCGTTGGGCTTGCCGATTTGCCAGACAGCGCACTGCTGCATGCCCGTCTCGTTCCGTCCGCGATCGACCGCCATCCGAGCGATCCGGAATTGTCAGACACCATGGACGCACGTTTGGCAGGCACCGGCGGCTGGAAGCCCCGTGGCACCGATTCAGATGGGGCGACGGTGAGCGAGCACGGCCACTCCCCCCGGTCCACCGACGTTCAAGCGGCGCTTGCGGCATTGGTTGGGGCGCGCGCGCACATCACGGCCGAACAGGGACTGCCTGGTCGCGTCGACCTGCACGACCTCACCGGCGGTAATCCACTCGCCATGAGACTGTTGAGCGACGCTCTTGGTCACCCCGCAACGCGCGTGCGAAAGCGCTCGGCGCGCAGCGCAATCATGTCCGCCCTCAGCGCTCTTGATGGTCCGCCGCAAGCCGATCGCCCTGGCACAACGACCCTGCCCGGAAGTCCGGTGACGAATGAACCGGCCGATCGGACCAGCCCCGAAGGTGGGAGACCGCCCGGCGCCTTGGTTCGCCGACTAACCGCGGATGGCCTGCGGCGTGCGCGTGAGTTTCTTGCCGAAATTCGCGAGCGCCCGACGGCCCTGTCCGAACCGCCGCGCGATCTCCTCTACGACGAGCGCTACAGCCGCCCATTCCAACCAGAAGTTTGGATCGAGCGTCGCTCCTTCCGCACGCGCCGCGAGGCTGCCGAGTATTTCGCTCCCAAGCTTGCGTCCATCCGGCATCTCGTGGCCGACCATGCGGGCGTTTGGTCTTGGCTCGGGATGTACTACTTTGCCGAAACGGTGCGCGTCGAAGACGGCGAGGTTCGACTGTCGCCGCTTGACGAGACCTTTGTTGTACACCGCGAGGACACTCGGTCCTACATGCTGAGATTCCGCCATTACCTCTGGGGAGCATGGAGGCTCTATGAGATGCACGGCGAGACGGCTGCATTCCTGCTGAACCAGGAATTGACTTCGTTCGGTGATATTGCGCAACGAACGTTTGGTGCAATCCGAATATTTAACTCGGCTGGAATTGTCCCGCTAATTCTGCGCCTATATACCAAAGACGGGCAACAGAAGCGAGGCTTTGGCCACGGCCCCGGAGGCTTGCGGCATCTTCTCCGGGTGTTGGACCAACTCGAACGGACGTACGACGTTTACGGCATGGCACCTGATGCACTAGCAAGGGTGCTGCCCGACGAATTCCGGCGCTGGGATGGTGTGGCCGAAAGTGCTCCGGATTTGGGGGGCACCAACGCATCGGACTCTTCCTCGGTTCGCAGCGTCGACGACGATCCGCCCGCGGGAGATCATTTGACGCCTGCGAGCGATTCAGCAACCAGTAGTGTTCCCGCTCGCGCGGTCGACGAGGCTGGCTTGGCCTCGGTCGAAGTCACGATCCGCGAGCTCGTCGACGCGCGCGCAAGGATCCAGGCGCTCGAACCAGTGACGTGGGTGGACCTGCGAGGATATCTCGAGGAAGGCTCCGAGTGCTGGAAGGCGTACGTTTCAGCGCACGGAATCCCTGAGACTCGCCTCTTTCGCGATATTGCCCTGAGCCGACTAGCTGACGCCATCCAGTCGATCGGCGGTGGCTAAGCCGCCTGCCACGGCGTGACTTTGCCCCCGCACCTGACCTTTCGTCCGGCCGAGGCGCCCATGTGGGCGGACTTCGAGCGGCTGCTCGATTCACCGGGCCGTTGTACTGCTGGTGCATGCCGCCGCGGGCGATGGCCACAGAGGGAACGGCTCCAGCAAGGAGGTCGCCGATGACTAGCCATAAGACGCGCAAGGCTGAACCGCGGGCATCTGCCTCGTTTACGCGCGAGCTGGAGGCATTTGTCCGCGACTGGGAAGAACACCTAGTCCGAGTCGGCTATGCGCCGCGCACAGTGAAAACACACGTCCGCGGCCCAAGCGTGATGTTGCGCTGGCTGCGTGGTGAAGTGATTGCGCCGGGGCAGACGGGACGCTGATCGGCTCGTGGGCCGCTGGCCAGACTTACCACATGGACAACCCGCAACGGCCCTACGGGTCGTGCAATCGGATCAACGGTTAACGCGCGGCGGCTTATCTGCAGACTAAGCTTCAGCTGCGGCAACGCCTTTGCCTGTCGCATCGTCCGGCGGAGGTCGGTATGCCGTTAGCGTCAACAGGCGCAGTGGCAGGTATGCGCGGTGTCCGAGGAGGTCTTGTATTCCGCGCTGGCTCGGCGAAACCGCGCTTGACTCGCGAGCAACTCGCGATCGATTGATCACGGCCAGCGACTGAAGCAAGGATTCCCCAGGGCAAGAGAAAAAGCCCATCGTCGGTCGAAACTTGACTGCCCGGTTTGGCTCGCAGGATCCCGGTAGGGCGCCGATTGGGGTAAGTCCTGCGGAGCCTCCGATTGCTCCTGGCCCTGGTGGCACCCGCGAAGGTCAGGACTCAGTCAAGGTCGATGACCAGACGACAATGGTCGCTCGGTCCCCACTCGTCAGGTTCGTTTAGGGCGCGTGCCGTCACGCGGTCGGCAATGTTCTCCGTGGCAAAGACGTAGTCAGCTTGCGCCCAGGCTTGCGCAGGCGTCTCGCTGATTGACCGGAAGGTCACGACATCACCACGATCGCTGCGGCGTCCCTCAGGCACGACGTGGCGAAAGCCCAGCGCCTGCATTCGGTCGAATGCCGTCCTGAAGTGCAGGGCCTCCCGCTTGTTCCAGATCGCGGTCGGATGGGTGCTCCATCCCGGATAGATGACCCAGTCGCCAGCGGCAATGACTCGGCTCCGGCGGCCAACCAGGCGCGCGAGATCGGAGATCAGCCGGTGCACCGAACCGATGGGCTCGCGGCGACTCGGGGAGCCCGACTCGTGCGTGAAGGCGTTGGACCAGGGCGCCATCGAAATGACGGTGAGCGGCTCGCCGCCGTCAACCGGGGTCACTATCGCGGCACCGAGCGTGGCCCACTCGCTGGTGTAAAAGTCGTTACTGAATTGATCTCCGATTGGCCCCGTGGCAATGAACTTGACGCCGACACGGTCCGATAGCCGGGCCACGACCGAGGGATAGCCCTGGCCGGCATTGCGGCGCCTTTGCCAAAGTCGGTGGTCGACGTCGACGAGCTGATGAAGGTCCTCAGGCACGCGCGAGGCTTCCTGCAAGAGCCCGATGTCGACATCGGCCATCTGCACCAGGTCAGCCCATGATCGGCGCTTGGCCTCCATGTTCCAGCAGACGATCTTCATTGGACGTGCACCCCAATCAGTTCGATTCTCTGGTCCAGCTTCAACGTTTGCCTGTAGGAGTAGGACGACGGTCAGTACGGTGCCGGCCCGACCTGGTCGGCGGCTGCGTAACTTCGCCCAATAGGTCTTGCGCTTGTCGTTGCCGCCCTTGTTCTGGCGGTTCGTATGATTCCGCCAGCACCGCGGATTCGGACGTCGACTCTGAGAAGCACGGCGCCGTCCTACGACCGTTGCATCCGCACCTGGTCTTGAAGTCCCAGGTCGCTCAGAATCTGCGTTAGCTCCGTCTCCATGTTTTGCGCATGCGCGGAGCCGACGGTCACTGAGAAGTCGACCGTCACCACGAGATCGTCGCCAGCGCGCAGCTTTGGAATCAGCTTCGTCCCGAGTCGGTTCCAAGTCTCCGGCGGAACAGGCCCGGAGAGGCGAATAGTTGTGGTGCCTGTGCCGGGACCCGGGCCAACGATCGGTGGTGGTTCGGGGCCTGGCGGCGGTTCGGTGCCCGGACCCGTCCCGTTGTCCGGTTTCGGCGGCGGAGCTTCGCTTGCCGCCCTGAGTTCCTCAGCTTTGGCCTTGGTCAGGAGAAACACATCGGCCTCAAACGCCACTTCCTCTGGCAGAACAGGCTCCCGATACCACCAGCGCTCGAAGCCGCCGTCGGGCTTTGCGCCGGACGCTAGGCCGAAGTCACCCCGCGCTACAAAGTCGACGATCTGCCGTCGCAGGATGGCGTCTGGATCGATCAGGCGGGTCAGCGCGCCCGTAAGGAAGCTCTGGCGCAAGCTCAGCAGCGGCCAGGCCGCCGCATCTTTGAACGCGGGCGGCCAATGGCGATCGATATACCCCGCGCCGACGGACTCGTTGAGCAGCGCCTCGGTCTTTAGAGCGCTGATGATCCGTCCGCAAAGCGTGTCGCTGGCGCTGGCGTGCCCCGCGCCAAGGTCGATCACCTTGAGTCCGTTGCTTTCGTGGGAGTCGGCAAGCACAACGAACCGATAGGCGGCCCAAACCTCGTCCATTGCAGCCTGCTCCGCCTCTCGGACGCTGGCCCGCACGTCGGAGCGATCCGCGCTGTCAAATTCGCTGCCCAGAGCGCCGTCGCGCACCTCTTTCTCCACTCGCCGCCACGCCAGCCACATTTCGGCTTTGTCGCGAAGCTCTCGGCCCGGTCTCCTCGCGCACCAGACCAAGGAACCCGGATACAGCCGGGGGGAACTACCCCGTTCCTTGGTCCATCGGCCAATGCGCTCGACGACCCCGATTGCCTGCCACTCCATCTCCGGATCGAGGACGACCAGCGTGAGGCGCGATGAGTCTTGAACGGCACTGCTGTCCTGTGGGAAGAAAACGACCGGAACGCTCGCACTGGCTTTGAAGGCATCTTCGACAAGCCTGCGAATTGCAGGCCTGACTTCAGTTTCCTCATCGAGCGAGGCGCGACGGTCGCTTACGACCTTCTTCAGGGTCGCCTGATGGTGGATCAGGTAGCCGTCCGTTCCGTACCGGCGCACGAAGAAGCTGCGTGCTTCCAGCGCGTTCGCCATGCTGTCAATGGTCGTAGTCTCGACTTCCGGCTCACCGAGGGCGAACCGCAATTCCGGCAGGTGCGCCACTTTCTCGAACTGTCCCCCGGACGACTCGAAGAGGATTGCCGTGCCCACCCGGCGGTGGATATCCCGCAGCGCTCCCTTGGTGTCCGCGTCAAGAGCCCTGGCATGGGCCATCGGTCCCGCCAGGTCGGCTTCGATTGCCACGTCGAGCCGTGTCTCTCCTAGTTGACCGAGAACGACAGCGCGGAACTCGGGCACGTGCAAGGGCGCCGAGCCCAGCGTGATCAACGGCTCAGTTCGAGCTTGTCGAAACTGCTCACGCGAAGCCCACGAGATCCACTGCGCCAGCATGGCCAGGGCGCCGCGGGTCTGTTGAAACTGGGGGAGCGCTTGCCACTTGCGCTGAAAGACCGAAAGCGTCGCCGGATGGAAGGGATAGCAGGCTTCGAATCGGCCTCTCAAGAACTCCTTGGCTCGGTCTTCCGTCGTCGCGGTATCCACGGCAAGCCACTCGGGTGGGAGCCGGGCAGTTCGTTCGAAGCACCAGTCGGCGTAGGCCCTGGCAACCCGCTTGCGAATGCGAGGCTTGCCCAAATCCTCGAAGAGCCGCCGTCGCACGACCTCGCTTATTTCGGACTCGTCATTGGCGATCAGATCCCGAGCAACGCGCCGCACCACCTTGGTAATCCGTTCCTGCCATTGCTGATCCCAATCGGTCATTTCTACCTGGCTGCGCGGCAGGCTGATGACTGCCGCAGCTTGCGTGGTGCCGGTCACGGCGACGGTCAGGTTTTGTAGGAACGCGTGAAAGCTGTCGGCCATTCCTCGATGGCGGTTAACAAAGTTCAGCACTTCGTCGAACAGCAGTAGCACCGGGGCATCCGCGGCAGCGAAGACTCGGGCCAGCGCTTCGGTGCCTGGTGGAGCAGTTCGCGCGGCGGCGCCCAGGGCGACGACGCCCGCGTCCCCCGCCAGTTGGCGGGCCAAATCGATCCAGGGCGTTTCGCGCCCCTCGGTTGGGTCCCAAGCATTGCCGACAAACACGCCGACGCGGGCCGATGGCACAGTCGCAACCCCGGCCATGGTGAGCAGACCCGACACGCCCGGCAGCCCAACGGCATCCGCACCGGTGTTGGCCAGGTGATACAGCGCGGTGAGTGTGTGCGTCTTGCCACCGCCGAACTGCGTGATGAGCGCCAGCACCGGCGCCGTGTTCTCAGTCCGCCCGGACAAGCGCCGCAGCACCATGCCGGCGTGCTCGGTCAGCGCACGGGTAAAGCACGTGCGGGAGAAGAAGTGCGCAGGGTCCCGGTAATCCGGGGGCGCGGTTCCCGCCACTACCTGCTCGAGGGCGATGGCGAACTCGTCGGGACTGAAGGATCGGCCTTCCCGAACTTCCGGACGGAGAGTTACAACTCGATACCAGGGATCCATGTTCTAGGTCACTACCGGCATGAGAACGACGGCGTCGCGAAATGACTCTCGGTTCCCAGGAATGACCATCGTGTAGCCCACTAAATCACCGCGGCACCGCAAGGAGCATGGCGTCGAGCAGACGTTTTTCCTGGCTGCCGCGAGGGTAAAGGGCGGAGAGAGCGTTGGCGAGACGCAGGAAGTCGGGTCCGCGGTCCTGCTCAGCCTCCAGCAAGTTGCGCAGCGCCTGTGTGCGCCCCGACCCTTGAAAGAGCATCGCGATGTGGACCCGGTCCAGCGTGGTGGCTTCCAGCGTAGCTCGAAGTTCGTCTCCCGCAGCCTGTGCGCGTACGCGGCGCCGCGCACGGGTTCGCGTGCCGGCGGGCTCGGCAGGGAACAGGGTGAGCTGCGCCGCGGCTTCCGCGCTGGACTCGATCTCGTCGGCCAGTCCGCCGGCCCCGGACTGGCCGAAGAGTTGCCGGCTGCGTGCCGCGACCGGCAGCAAGCGCACAACGCCCTTACGCGTCTCGATGATGCGCGATCCCCAGTCGTCCAGATGGATGCCCAGCGGCTGGGCGAACCGGCGCACCACGTCGAAAGGCAGGCTGTAGGCGGCGGCCGTTCCGCGCGGAATCTCATCTTCGTCGGAATCCCCGCCCCCGCTGGTGCTCTGCAGCGTCCAGAGAAACAACGCGGTCAGGCGGGCGTCTTCTTCAAGCGCCGCGGCGAGACCATTGCGGGCCTGGGCCTCGGCGGTTCCCAGCACCTGGCGCAACGCCTCCGTTCCGACAACCTCCCAAACTCTCTCAAGGTATTCCGAGAGGGCGACCTCTCGACCCTCCGCAGTCTCAACGGCGGAATAGCGGCTGTAGATCTCCAGAGCCGGACCAACGCACGCAAAGACCAAGTCCGCGCCGCGGATACCTTCGCCCTGCAGGCGCTCCATCCATGAACCGACGCGCACCGGCAGCTCCCGCAGTACATCGGCCCAATCGCCAATTCGTGCATCTCGAGACCGCGGCCGGCAAATCAGATGCACACTGGTTGCCAATGCTGCAGAGTCCTGCGAACGAAGCCGACCAGGCCTCTCAGTTGCTATGGGCCAGGAACCCGTGATAGTCCAACCACCCTGGATCATGCCGGAAAGAAGAGCTTCCCATCCTTCTGTGGTCTTGTGGGCGAAGACCACCGAGCCGATTCCATCCTCATGCAATATGCGCCGGCCCTCAGTGAAGGCAACAGCCATGCCATCTTCGAAGAACTGTTGGTCCTTGTGAGGGTAACGCTCGGAGTCCCAGTGGGCCATTTCACATAGTTCTTGGTCCTTGGGAGTCAGTTGGTTGTCCGGATCGAAGGGATCTTTCAGCAAAGGATGATTGGGCAATGCACGCTTCAGCCATACAAAGAAAAAGTCAGAAAGGTCGGCATAGGGGACTGCAAAGTAGTACGGCGGGTCAGTAAACCAGACGCTGGCCGAATGGTCAGGCAGTGGATGGTCGGCCCCATCGGCCTGCTCAACTTGACCTGTTGGACACCCGGGGATTGCGTTGATAACTCTAGCGATCCACCCTATTGCTCCGTCGATATTTCCAGACGAATCCGTTAACTGTGCGGCCTCGGCAAAGTCCCAGACCATAGGCAACGCTTGTCTGCCAAAAGTATGGGCGACAAATTCGCCCCCTTCTGCCCAAATCACGCCAGAACTTCCGTAGTCAGCACATCTTCCAACTACCATAGCTAGAGCCAAGCTCGCTACATCTCCATCTGAACTTCTCGCAATCCCGCTCGCGAATTCTACCAACGCCAGCTTCTGCCTAGCCGTAAACAAGTCGCCCCATGTATTGATGCCGTAAATCGGAACGTTAAAGGTTCCGCTCATCAGCGGCAGCACCTCATTTGGTACAGGACAGAGACTCTGCTGCCCGCTGCGCTCCCACTCGACCAAGAGACTCTCCACACGCTTCTGCGCCGATCGAACCGCCGCATAGTCAGTGTGCGTCGGCAGCCGGTATCGGCGGCCCCGCTCGCTGGACCTGAGCGTCACCACCGCCGTCATGCGGGCACCTCCGATGCGATTGCCCTCCGCATCGAAAACCGTGTCCGTGCCGCCGCGCTGACTGGCAAGCTGTGCGCGAACCCTCTCCGGCGCGAGCACCGCGCCGCAGCAGAGACAGGTGGCCCTGGCTCGGGCGACAGTGCCGCCAGGAACCTCATGGTCGGCTGTTGGGATGAATATCTCGAAGTTCACCCACGGCGCAACGCCGTCCGCCCGTTCCACCCTGGGCCACAGGGCCCGCTTGCGCTTCGGTTTCTTGCACAGCCATAGTGACCGCAGCAGTGGTATCTCGGCACCGCAGTTGGGAGCTTCGCAGCGCACGGTGCGCGCCCAGAGATAGGCGATGGGCGTGGCCCCATCTGGGTCTTTGGGATACAGGTCTGCCAGCTCCCGCTCAGCCTTGGCCTTGATTTCCGCGCCGACCCGCTGAAGCTCCTCGGCCAGCTTCGGACCGTGCCGCGGGATGTCCTCCAGCATCACCTTGAGGATCAGGCAGGCCACCGGGTTGAGGTCACTGGCGAAGGCCTCGCAGCCCAGCCGCAGCGCCTCCAACGGAATGGATCCACCCCCCGCAAACGGGTCCACCACCAGCGGCGTCTCCTGCGGGTGCGCAGCCTTTACCAGCATTCGCGCAACGCGCAGATAGACCGGAAATGCCGCCATGTCCCAGTTGGCGAATGCGCCGATGAACCAGAGCAGCGCCCGGCGAAGCTCCTCATCGCTGCGTGGCGGCTGCCGAACTTCGCTTAGGATCGTTGGCGCCTGGGTCTTGAACGCCTCAGGACAGTTGGGATCACAAGGATCGGGCAGCAGCAGCGCCATAAGCACCGCGCGCGACGAGGCCAGTGGCCTCCGCGCCCACCAAATGTGCAACGTTGACGGATGCCCATGCCGGATTGATTTCTCACGCGCCGCGTGCCGCGAGACCTCGGCAATGGGGAAGTCCACCTCAGCCAGGCGTTTGCATGCCTTAGGAATCATCTAGAGATTCCGGCTTCGGCTGACTTCACGCCGCCTTTCCCCAGCGGTGCTGCACGTACTTCACCGCCTCGTTCACCGGAAGCGGGCGGGTGGCATTGCCAGTGCGAAGGAAAAAGACCGCGGAATTTCGGTCATCCACGTAGATCGGATGGTCGCTCGCTTCGACCGTCACCTGGCAAACGTCATGTCCGTCGATCTCGTGGAAGGTGATTGTCAGGTACGACGACGCCGCTTCGCCGAGATCGCGCGCGACGAGCTGTTGCAGGTGCAGCTCGAATCCGTCTCGATCCTTTTTCTTCAAGGTCCCGTAGTCAGCCGAGATCCCAACAGCGGCTCCGGCGTCGTCGACGCCGATTAGGAGTGTGCCGCCGTTCCCGTTCAGGAATCCGGCCATCGTCTTGATAGCAACCTTCTCGAGTTCCTTGTTCACACGCTCATCGCGACGGTCCCAGCGAAGACTTGACTTGAATTCGAGCGTGTCGTTCTCGCCCGCCTCCATGCGCCGTCGAACGGCAGACTCGTCCGTCTCATCCTCTTCACCCTTGGGAATCCAGCTGGCAATGAACTCATTCATGGCCTGGGCCAGCAACTGCCTGCGGGCAGCAAGGAAGTTGAAGAAGCTATCCGCCCCCCATAGCTCCCGATCCATCGGCACTCTTTGTGCTCGGAGTGCGCCCGGCTGATTCCCTTCAATGTCGACGAGGTACTCCGCCGGGGACGCGGCGGCTATCTTTCGATTGGCCTTCTGTGTGAGGAAAGCCCGGTTTGCAACCTCGTTGATTGACCGGCTATCAGACTTTGAGTGCAGCCCCGCCTTTAGGAGAATCTTTCTCGGAAAGATGTGGTGAGACTCAAGGCCGTTGCGTTTGCCAACGGCGTCGTCGTAAAGCCGAATACCCGAGAACCAGTCTCGAGCGCCACGAGCTCGGGCCAACACATAGCTGAATCGTCCCAAGGCCGAGCCGATGCCCGCCCCGGCTAGGTCGGACGCCTCCAGGGTAAGCCGACCCCGCTCGCGCAAGATGGCTGCCTCAAGCTCAGGCGTGGGATCGGGGTCACTGTTGGACACCAGGGCCGTGTCTTGCTGAAGCTTCGTCTCGGTTGCGCCCGAGTACCGCGCCCACAGGCCGGCCAAATACATCCAACGGATAAACCGGCGCTTGATCGCGTCATTCGGAAAGCTACCCCCCTGCCGCGCGAGGTATACGGTCATCGGCACGAGGACGTTGCTGGTCGGCAAGTCATTTAGATCGTCGACAAATGCCTCGTGCTTCAAGACGTTCACGAGATGCTCAAACGCCACCTGCGTCTCAAGCCAGGCATCTTGAAGCTGCTCCGCAGGAACTCTAAGGAACGCACCTTCCAGCGTCACCGATCCAGTTGCTATACCGGCGAGGCATCGGACGAGGAAACCGAAATCCCCCCCGAACCCGTGCTTGGTCATCTCCCCATTGAATGTGCGCAGCTCTGCGCGGGCCTCGGGCCAAATGCTGCAAATGTGGGCCAACGCTAGATCAACCTTGGTAAGCGGCGTTCCACTGCTATTGACCCGATTAAAGATGTCTACCACTTCGTCGACGGTATAGTTGTCTCCCGTCACCTGGTCGACCGTATAGTTGTAGCCGCGAATCTGGTCAAGCCTGGCAAGTCTGGACAGATTGTTCTGGATGATTTCCCGGAGCTCATCAGGCAAATCTCCTAGCCTGTCCAGCAAGCTATTCAGCCCCTCACTAAGAAAGTCGTGAACACTGAACCAGGCGGGATTGTTTTCCATATGGGTCTTTTGCCAAAACCGGAATTCTTCAGTTTGCACATTGAAGTAGAGGTCGAAGAACAGCGACTCACCTTCGTAGAACGGCGGCGCCTTCCCTTCGACTAGAACGTATAGCGTCGTAAGCCGCTGCTGGCCATCGAGGAGCAACAGGGAGTGGCCGTTGGAACTCGAATCATCCCCGCGAACTGTGGACGGCTTGTAGGTTCGCCATACAAGCAGATGGCCCGTTGGGTGCTTGCGATACAGCGACTGCATGAGGCCTCGTACCTGGTCACGCTTCCACACATAGCCGCGCTGGAACTCAGGCAACAGAATTTCATTCCGCTCGATCTGGCTGAGCAAGTCCTGGATGGATTTCACTTCATGCATTGCGGTACCTCAAACTGCTGAGGCCATTTGGGCGGATCCGCGTGGCTCGGAGGACAGGGGCGTGTGGCATCCATCTGCCAATCGCGTGATCGAGCCCCACTGATTCATATCGCGTTCACGCATCGTGCGTCCGCCCTCCATAGGGAGGCTGATCTTCCCGAACGACCATCGGCTGGGTCAATGCGTCGACCGCCAGCCGATAGTGTTGCACTTTTCGGACCTCGTGACAGGGGCGCTGGGCCGGATCCTTGATGGCCTCCTGCAGTTTCGGTTCGGCCGCGCAGTTGGTGACGACAAACAGCCAGTAGTTGAGATCGCTCTCCAAGCCTTCACAGCCCAGTCGCAGCACATCCAGCGGTATTGCGCCTACGCACGCAAGCCGGTCCACTACCACCGGCTTCTCCACCGGGAGCTCGGCCCGCACCAACGACCGGCCCACCGTTACGTATTCGGGATCCACGGAGTTATCATAGTCAGCGAAGCTTGCGATGAACTGAAGCATCACACCCCGCAACCCCGCATCAGTTCTGACGGCCTTGCCTCACCCTGCCAGACCCAAGCGCAGCCCAACCACAGAGCGAAACGCCTCTTCCTTGAACTGCTCTGGGCACTGAGAATCGCCAGTGTCGGGCAGGACCGGAGACACGAGCATAGCGCACGACGAGCCGAAAGGTCGCCGTGCCCACCAGAGAGTTAACATGCAGGGGTGTCCACACCGAATCGCCATCTCTGGAGCCGCATGCCGTCAAGCTCCAGCGATTGCGAAGACCAATTCAGCGAGGCGTTTGCGGTCTTTCGGGATCTCAGTAGCGCCTAGCCCGAACACATCTACGCTCCGTTCCGAGGAGGGGTCCTCAGCGGAGTCTTATCCGACATGCGTCGCATCAGGCGACAAAGTAAACTGAACCATTAACGATTTCATGCCTTGCTCTGCTCTAATTCCTGTTCTGTCTCCGCATATTCTCCACGGATTCGTTGAAGTCCGGAACATCTCGCTCCTGAGACCACTCGTCCCAAAAGTCTATCGTAGCGCTCAATGGCTTCTCGCTAGGCGGATGAATTCGAATCCGACTCGGCAAGAGAACAGAATCACCAACCACAAGAGCTTCTCCGATATCAAGAATCGGAAGCGTGTCCATGAGACCTTCGAGACTCTCTGGCATCAAACGACGCACTGTTGATTGATCGTCACTATTAGTAAGTCGCAGAGACATAACGTTATGGCACTGACTCAATATTGTCGCACTCACGTCAGACGGTCGCTGGCTCACCACTAACAGTGCCACCCCATATTTCCGGCCTTCCTTGGCAATTTTCTCAAAATTCTCAATTGCACGTTGCTCCACGGGATTCGCACCTTCCTTATGCGACAGATAAACGTGAGCTTCGTCGCATACCAGTGCCATAGGCTTGCGATTCTTTCGATCCGTCCAAAACTGGACCTGGTAAATAACTCGGGCAACGAGCCCGACAATAACAGGCAATATCTCAGCTGGTACTTCCGAAAAGTCAATGACTTTGATCTGGGATTCATCGGCCGAGTAGTCGACGAGCTGTTTGACGATATCTGCCATCGCGAAATACTCGTGTGACGCAGACGGTGCTTGAAAGAGGAATCCATATCGCTTGTCAGTAAGCCTACTATTCAGACGCAGAAGCAAACGGCTAAACTGACCATGAAACGGACCGTTCTTTTCTCCCCTGGAACCTGGTATGCGCTCCTCATTTAGTCGCTTTAGCTCTTGCACTACATCGTCTATCGCAAAAGGGATGGGGCTGTCCAATGTGAAAGCACTCAAGACTTCCACATTATTCAGTTCCTCCAAGCCCTTCTTTTTCTCAGCTACCACCGCGTCCTGAAACACCATCACCTGGTTGTGCGCGCTAAACTCACTTCTGTCTATGAACATTGCCTGAAGCTCTTCGGCATTCAGCAACCAGTAGGGCAGGAAGAGAAGTGACTCGCTGGACTGCCCTAGTTCCTCGGGACCCGGAACGCGAAGATGACGGGCGTAAGAGAGCTCTCCATATTCCCCGTGAAGATCGAACACGATCAAGTTGGCCGACGGAAGGCGTGAGGCTTGCTCCAATATTGCTGCGACTGACCACGATTTCCCGGATCCAGTGCTACCAAGTAGTGACGCATGACGTTGAAAGAATCGATTGCCATCCAAATATGCCGCAGCATTCTCGTCTATCGTATACCTACCAACTTCAAGCGAGTGAGCTCCCTTAGTCTCCGCCGACAGAAGGGCCATAAACGCTTGCAGAGGAGCATCCCTCAGCACAAGGCACTTGCCATCAATCTCCGGCACTTGGATTAGCGAACGCGAGAATTGAGACTCATTTTCAAGACTTTGCGAGACAGTGCCCACGAGGGTAATTCGAACAGAGTTAAGAACTCGCTCCCGCTGGACCGTCAAGTTCGCTATCTCCGGATCTTCGTCGAGCTCCGAATCCGTAAGGTCTTCAAGAACAGGCGTCTTTACCACGCGATCGATTACACCAATCAGCCATTCATCGATCGGTCCCGGCAACTCAATTGCCACCAACTGGCCGACCCGTGCTTTCCGGAGATCTTCGTCACTGTCTACCTGAACGTCAACCCGTCGCGTGTCCACAGCGCGAATGCTACCGAGTTCGTGCGACGCATCGAACGCAAAAATCGCCATATCAGTCCCCAATCAGTTCCACTGTGAACTTCGAAATATCCCACAGTTGCTTCCCTGGCAACCTAAGCCAATCGGCGTACTGCCTATTGAAAATACGCGTCCCACATGCGTCCTCCTCCGGAATCTTGCAGACAAGCCAAAGGTTGTCTGCCCGATCGAGTAGCGATTCAATCCGCACGTTTGAGTCTCTAGTCACAATAAGCCCCTTGCACGAATGGTCAATGAGCTTGCGATTGATGTATGATTCAAGATGATTGTCGTTGAAGCCATAGCCGAGAAATAAGAACCGAGACGCTTTGTCGATTGCCGCGTCAGCAGAAGCCAATAGTTCGCGTCTATGAATCTGCAATTCTCGAAACTTCGAAAGCCCTGGAGTAATCATCACGCGGCTCGCAAAACCGGGCGCATTCCACATCCACGAATTGTTCTCGACTAGCACATTATTATGAAAGAATAGATTAAGCGAGCCATGAACCTTATATACGCGGATGTGTTTGCGGTATTTCGTAACGGTGCGCATCCGGCTGCCCTGCATCACATTGCGTTTATACTGCATAGACTGCGCCGCCATTGCCCAATCAAGATCGCGCTGAATTCCACCACAGAATCCGGTTGTATATGGTATAGAGTGATAATCGCAGCTGTGCTCAAATAGCGTGTCATAGTTCGGTGTTAAGACATGCAGCGTGCTATCTGATGGTGGAAGCGTGTCCACTATGCGCTTGAAGAACCCCGCCGCTGGCCACTCGATGTCACCCTTAGACAACCTTAAAGAAAATTGACGATCGATTTTCGAAATGAACTCAGCCGTCGCATGTGTGATGGCAGCCACTAGTTCGGAGTCCGCGACGTTGTCGAGTGCAGCCTCGAGATCGTGTCCGCTCTTGAGGGATTTCAAGGCTTCGTTCCACTGCATAGCTTGCCTGGAATTGCAGCCATCAACGGTGACTGAGTTCGTGAGTTCCTCCGTGAGCGCCGGCATTCCGAAGCGCGGGTCAAGTGCACACGACATACCACTCCCCAGAAAGACAAATGGCTTGTCGCGAAAGAAATCGCGCAAAGCCGTCTTCGCAATATCCTCGGTAAGGGACGGTCTTCCTGCTTTGTCGCTACTTGTCATTCAGGGTCTGATATTGCCGTTCAGATTCGTTGAGCACCACGGGCTGCGTGAGGGCATCCACTTGCAGCCAATAGTGTTGCACTTTGCGGACTTCGTGCCACGGGCGCTGGGCCGGATCCTTGACCGGCTCCTGCAATTGAGGGTCTCCCGCGCAATTGGTGACGACGTACAGCCAGTAGCAGTCGCGGCGGTCCTCGGCGACACGGCGCTCATTGGGTGTGAGCAAGATGGTCCCGGACGCGGCAGCCAGTCCCTTCACCTCGATGAGCCGCAGCTCGCCGGACTTCGTGTCGAGGCTCGTCACGTCGTAGCCGAGGTTCTTGGTGTGCACGTCCTCCACCAGCCGTCCTTCGGACTTCTCGTGTTCCATAACCACCCGCATGGCCGTCATCTCTGTCTCCGGATTGGGCCGCAGTCGCCTAACCTCCGGGTGCTCAATCTCTGGATGGGGTAGCACGAGCACGCTGGCCAGCCGCTCGACGCCCTGCAGTGTCAGCGCGCGCTGCCGGGTGAGCTCGCGCCGTCGACGGTCGCGGCGTGTCAGCACTTCGTCGTAGCGAGCTTCGGCCTGGGCCTTGCGGCCCTCGGCGCCCGGAATCTGCTGCTCCACCTCCTCGACGGCGCGGCCGATCTCCTGGTCGGTGCGCTGCAGCACCTCGGTCAAGGCCAACTCGACATGCTCGGCGATGCGATCGACCTCGGCCAGCCGCTCTTCGCGCTCTCTGTCGATGAACGGCGCGAGAGCATGCTCATGCAGCCAGGTGCTTGGTTCTGGCAAAGACGCCACGGCAGGCAGATCGTCGGGCGGGACGGCGGGCGTCAGATTTCCGAGGATCTCCGGCTCCCGCAGGCGGGGCGTGTCGCCGTCGGCCAATTCCACTGTGAATAGCCGTTCGTGGATGACGTTACTTAGGCCGTCCACAACTCTCGCGCGGTAGATATCGAGCCGAGCCGGCATCTCGTGATCCAGCGAATGGAAGCAGGCGCCTTTGGCGAAAGCCTCTCGTCCCGCCTCGAGACCATGCCGCCGCAAGGCTTCGAAGAGTGAATGTCCGGGCGTGACCCATTCCAGGCTGCCAGCCTCCGCCGTCTCGCGGTCGGTGGATAGACGCGGATAGCGGGACGCAATGTCGGCCAGTTTCCAGTCCGGAGCGCGGTCGTAGGCCTTGAGCACTGAGGACGTGCGGCCAGGATCGAACGAATGGGGCATGTGGCGCACCGGCGTGAGCGTGAGCGCAGCGTTTTCCGCGCAGGCCGCCATGAAACGGGCGATGGTCTCGGGCACCATGCGGCGCTCCTGGGCGCGGGCGCGGCGTTCGACGAGCATGTCGAGGTTCAGCCGCTTGGCTGCCAGGCCCTCCAGCGCCGTCTGGCAGATATCGCGGAAGCGCACTTCATCCACGTCCCTCAGCAGCCGCTCCTCTAGATCGGCGTCGCCCAACCTGCCCGCGTAGTAGTCCCGGAACACGCGCTCTACGTGGGCCGCGGGCAGCACCTCGCCAACCACGTTGAACACGGCGTCGTCATCCAGGGCGTTGCGGATTTCCTGCAGCTTGTCCAGCAGCCGCTGCAGCACGCGCCCCTCGATCGTATTGGTAGCGACGAAGTTGAAGATTAGGCAGTCGAGCCGTTGGCCATACCGGTGGATGCGCCCCATGCGCTGTTCCAGGCGATTGGGATTCCAGGGGATGTCGTAGTTGAAGAGGAAGTTGCAGCACTGCAGGTTGATGCCCTCACCCGCCGCCTCCGTGGCCACCAGGACCTGAATCTTGCCGTCGCGGAACTGCTGCTCGGCGTGGAGACGTGTGCCAGGCTCGTCGCGCGAGCCCGGCGACATGCTGCCGTGGATGGTGCCGGTCCGGAGCCCCCAATTCTCGAGCTTCTCCACCAAGTAGCTCAGTGTGTCTCGAAACTCGGTGAAAATCAGAAGGCGCTGGTCAGGGTTGTCGAAGAACCCCTCCTCCCGCAGGATTTCCTCGAGGCGCCGCAGCTTGGCCTCGGTCTGCAACTTCTCCACGGACCTTGCCCGGATTGCCAATTCGTGGAGCTCAGAGATTTCCCGGCGAACCTCATCGGCATTTCCAGCCAGCGTGACGGCTTCCAGCAGCCGCTCCAGGCGTTCGCGCTCGGAGTCTTCGAGTTCGTCTAAGTCTTCCAAGTCAGGAAGATCGGGTGGCGCTGTCCGCGCCAGGTCCTCGGCCTGTACGAGTCCGTCCTCCAGCCGCTTGGCCCGATTCTCGAGCGAGAGGCGCATGGCGTAGGTGCTAGAGGCAAGCCGGCGCTGGTACAGCGACATGAGGAAGCCGACGGCACGCGCCCGCCGGTCGTCTCCCCGCGATGCCGCGCGGAGGCTCTGGCGCTTCACAAAGCGAGTGACCTGGTCGTACAGCTCGTACTCGTCACCGTCAATGGCAAAGCCGGCCGTGTGCGTGAAGCGCTTGGTGAATACGGGTGCAGCGGCCCAGCTGCCGTCCGGTTGCTGTTCCGGGAAATAGACCATCGCTTCCTTAGTTCGGCGCAGGTAGAAGGGCGCGCGCTGCTGTTCCATCGCTTCGCGGATCGACTTCACGTCGGCGTAGACATCTTGGTCGAGTAGCTGGAGGAAGAGAGTGAAGTTTTGCGGGTCACCCTTGTGCGGCGTGGCAGTCAGCAGAAGCACGTGATCGGCACTGTCGCGCAGCAATTCCCCCAGCCGGTACCGCTGGCTCTTGTGCGTCTCATCCCTGGCCGACATGCGGTGAGCCTCGTCCACGATCACCAGATCCCAGCGCACCTGCCGCAGCCCGGGCAGGATGTCGGCGCGCTTGGCCAGATCGAGCGACGTGATGACGCGCGGCTGCTCCAACCACTGGTTGACGCCGAACTGATCGCGGATGTTTGAGCCCTTGAGCACCAGGAACTGCTCGTCGAACTTTTCCCTGAGCTCGCGCTGCCACTGAAACGTCAAATTGGCAGGACAGACGACGAGGACGCGTTCGACAAGTCCTCGGAGCTTGAGCTCGCGGACCAGCAGGCCGGCCATGATGGTCTTGCCGGCGCCTGCGTCATCGGCGAGCAAGAAGCGCACACTGGGAAGCTTGAGGAGATGGTCGTACACGGCTTCAAGCTGGTGCGGCAACGGGTCGACGCGCGAGATTGACAGCCCGAAGTAGGGATCAAACTCGTAGGCGATGCCGAGCGCGTAGGCCTGGAGTCCGAGGCGAAGCAGCTCTCCGTCACCGTCGTATGACAGCGTGGGCTCGCTGATCGTGAGTTGAGCAATGTCACTCGTGGTGAGCGTGGCGCGGCGGAACTGTTCCGATTGCTGACCGACGAGTCCAAGGGTCCACGCGCCTGGACCCGCCGCTCGTACAGTCTCGACCAGCATTGGCTCATCGAACAACGGTCCGATCAGCCGCTGGCCTTCTCTTGGCGGTTCAGGTTCGCTCACGCAGCCGGTTTTCTTGCGGTGGTTGGCCGAGCGCGCTCACGGCTCGTCTCGTCGCCAGTGCTTGAACGCTCGGTGCAATCTTCAAAGAGCGATACTACCGTACGATTCCCGAACAGCGCGGCTGCTCACGGTGCCGGTTACAGCCATATGCTCGACTGCTTTCTGCAGTTGGAGTCCGTCGCTGCCAAGACGACCACGGAATCCTGGATTGCTGCCACCGGGTGGCGTACCCATCATGGGACTGACATGACCGGACAACCCGGCCTTTCGCCTGCGAGCTCGGCGAAATTAGGGCGGTCTCACTGAGTGGATCGCTGGCTGGGCTCTATCGAATCGCTGTTCGCCTAAGGCGACATTTCTCGGAACTGCGGGCCCTTGCACGCCGCCGTTAGCGACGAGCTCAGGCGCCTCACCAAGCGCACCGGGATCGCGGAGGTGCGCCTTCGCCGTTCATTCCTCGTCGAATGGCTTCTGACCCGGCTGTCAGCGGACGTTCCGGACCGCTGGGTCCGTTTTGACGACCGGCGACTGGAGCACCGCTACGACGGCGTGGCTTCCACCCACGGCGATTCTGAAGAGGTCGCCGAGCACGCTCGCGCAGCCGTGGACGCCGCATTGCGTCGAGCCACAGAGCATCAGGGACTTGAGCCGGTGCAGTTGGCGGTCCGTCACAGCGACCGTCGGCCAGAGATTACCCAGGGCCCCGTTCTGTCTTACCGCATCGAAGCCTCTGACCGCGACGGGGAGATCGGAGACGCCGACCTGCTCATAGGGTTCGCCTACCCGGCCGAGGACGAGATTGAGTGGATCACCGGCCTCGACGTGCTGGCGGCCGTGGACGGGCCGCCGCCGTTGCTCCCGACGCGCAGTCGGCTGGCACAGACCGCGGACCGCTTTGGGGCCTACATTGGCCTCACGAGCCGCTTTCCCGGCTGCCAGGACCTGCTAACCATCGCGCGGTTCTCGCCGCACCTGACCTGCACGGCGCATGAGGTGCGTCGGGCGCTGGCGCGCATGTGGTCGTGGGATGCCTCGCCGACCTGGCCGCTGGCAGTGCCAGCGCCACCGCTATGGTGGGCCGACGAATATCGACTCAGCGCGGTCGAACTCGGTCTACCGCCAACTCTGGCTGTCGGTCACGCGTGGGCCGCGGCCCTGCTGGATCCCATCCTCAGCAGCACGGTTCCGCCGGGGGCGCAGTGGGATCCCACGGAGGCCCGGTGGGCTCGAGATTTCCCGGTAGGCACCGCGAGTGCCCATCGGACGTGAGATCGCCTCAGCGTGGCGCTGCAGGCGCCGACGGGCCGTCGACGCACCACGCGTGCTTGGCGTCGCGCGGTCCGTAGGCCGGCCGCCAGATGGCCCCGAAGGGATCGGCCACCAGCTCCGCCTCCGAAGTCGCCGCCACGTAAATCCCGTCACGCAGGCGCTCGTAGGGCAACTGATCGAACTGGTCGATGACATCCGCCGCCAGTTCCGCGATCGCCGCCGCCCGCGCCGCCGACATACTCACCACGCGCAGGGCTGGGAACATCGGGTAGACGGACGGCCAAGTCCTGGAGAGCCAGAAGCGGGCGTAGCGGAGGACCTTGGCCGCATAACGCTTGAGCGGCTGGGTCCCGCGGTCGACTTCCAGGAAGGCCCAGTGCTCACGATCATGGACCTGCAGCATGACAATGGCGTCGGGATGCACGCTCCGCTGGAGCTTCGCTCCCCTTGGCAGGTACCGCACGCGACTGAAGGGGTCTGAGGTCCACTGGCGGACGTGGGTTCCGGGACTCTGTCTGGAGGCTTGCCAAACGGCCACGAGACAACGATTGGCAGCGAGCTGGTGACGCACAAAGACAGATCGAGCGGTGGGAGCATCGGGATCTACGGGGATGTCCACGATCGGAATGTCGGCAGCCTGGGAGAGCACCTGAGCGCCTGCAGGGGCGAGTGCATAGATGTAACTGGAACGACCACCACCAAGACCACCACGAGTGAGTTCAAAGCGGTGAACGTAGCCTTTGCGATGGAGCTTGGTGCAACAGGCCTGACAGGCGCGCCGGCTGGAGGTGGTGAAGACGAGGGCGGCAATCTGCTCCACGGAGAGATAGCGGTGAAGACGAAGCACCCGCAGGACTTGAAGTTGCCGGGCGAAGGGGTGCTGGGCGGGCATCGGGCAGCAGAGGTTATTCCAAGGATTCGGAGCTCTGAAGGAGAAACGGATCCGGGAATAACGTTGGGCCATGCGTACCCCCGGAATCTGGGGTGCCGAGGCGTCCAGGGACAGGCCGGCCCTTCAAGAGAGGGCCGCCGATGGGCCGAGATTCGCGAGGCGACGGTGGTTGGCGCGAAACGCACCGCATGGCGCAACGGTTGGCGCAGGCGTTGACGTAGCCGACGATCGGTCTACAGACGAGCTGCCGGGTGGCATTCGCCGGCGCATCGACACTCCCCTAGCCCACCGAGTCCTGACCAGGACCGATCGCGGACAGGGGTACACGGACAGTGCGCTCGCTAGGTTGCTCTATCTAGGTCACGGTCATCGTCGGCGGATCAAAAAAAGACGCATAGCCAGGATTCCGTATTGCCTACGGCCGGTCATTTGGCCTTGCTCTGCGGTGCGAGGACCGTGCTCCACCAGACAGCTCGCGCCTCGACAACCGCCTTGCGCGCCCCTGGAACTGCCATCTGCGAACAGGAGCCGTCCCGTGCGAAGCCACAGCGAGAAACACCGCAGGCACCGCAAAGACTCACCATTTGAGCCCTTGCCACCCCGGCAGTGTCCCGATTCAGATGCGTGCCGCGGCCCAACTGACCACCGCTTCCGCAATGCCCAATGCCTCGGCGTACTCGGGCTCAGACACCGGGGCGGCGATGCCGGGATAGCGGGCTGTCGTGGCGTACGGGTTGAGCCTCTCAGCCTGACGAATCACTTCCGGGACAGCCTCGCCAGCGTCTTCAAGCAAGGTCAGCAGCAGGCCCAAGTCGTGCACGTACGGGAACTCAATGCCACGAGCAAGCAACACAGCCTTGACGGCTTTCTCGGCCGCCTGCTGAGCGTCAAAGCATAGATCCTCGAGGTAGATGCCCAGGCTGTGGTTACGAGCCTTCGACAGATTGCTTCGAGCCCGGTTCAGCCATTCGCGCGGGTCATCGGGCGGGTACCGCTCAGGCGGCTTCATAGACCACGGTCCCCTCCCGAAGGGCAGGCTTGATTACCAGCGCATGGCTGTTCTTGTAGCGTTCGATGTGCCTCGGCGCGACGACAATCGCGTCAACGGCGACTCGCACTCCCCGCAGCTCTCGGTGGATCCGCGCCGACAGACCACGCGCGTCGTCTTCGTCCTTGATGACCAGCAAGTCGATGTCGCTGTTCGGCCCCATCTCGCCGCGTGCGGCGGACCCGAAGAGAATGATCTTCTCGGGCTGGGCCACGTCGACAACCCGACGAACGATGTCATCCAGGATTTCGTGGTCGAGTGTCTGGTTCGTCATGAGTAGCTTGCTCCGGCTGAGTCAGCCAAGAGCTTCCCTGCCATCATACGGCTGTCTGAGCTCTCGAATTGTCAGATTCCGAATGGGGAGCCCACAGCTCGAGTCGGTCCACTTCCGAAGCGGCCTGGCTCTCGTCGAGCCGTGCGCCGAAACTTCATCACGCTTGGTACATGTCAACGGCGCTCGCAGCGGCAAGAGAGCTAGGTCGCTGGCGCTGCCTTGGCTGGATCCCGTTCGATGAGCGCCCGCAGTGCGATCGCCACGGTCAGGCTAACCACGGGTCGATAGGCTCGCGACAGATGCGGGCGGCTCATACCCATCGCCCGGGCGATTGCGGCAATCGGCTCTCCGCGTGCGTAGCGGTCCAGGAATTCCCGCTTCCGCGGCGGCAGGGCGGGCAGCGACGCATCGACGGCCTGGCAGAGAAGTTCCTGGAGGGCCAGGACCTCGCCGTGCGGATTCAGGGGGTGTTGCCGACGCGCGTGCGCGCCGACGCCGGCAAGTCTGGCCAGCGGCGATTGGCGCAAGCGCACAGGATCGTCCAGGTGCCTCAGGCATTCGTCGACCAACCGTGCCCATTGGGCAAGGGAGCGACGGCCTGGGGATGCGGACGCGCGCCCGACCGTGGTGGAGGCCGTCATGCCTCAAGGGTCACCACGGCTGCCGGCCTCCGCTAGCCAGGAATCCGTAGGACTGCCAGTGATCGAGTCGCACGGCGGGGAGAGAGCCGATCTATCGGCGCCGACCGGTCACGCCACTACTTCGAGCAGTTGTCCGTTCTCGGTTCGCACCACGATGGAGCCGCTCTCCGCCGCCACGATGCGGGCACGTCCACGCTTCCCGCGTCGGCGCGGCAGCCGCCGGAACGACTTGAAGTCCGGCAGGCGATCCACCGGCGAATGCTCCTGGTGGCGGGCCACGACGTCCGAGGTAGCCAGATGCAGGTAGTGGTTGACCATGGCTAGGGTGGAGTGGCCGAGGATGCGCTGCAGGGTCAGCACGTCGCCGCCAGCGCGCAGGTAGGTGACCCCAAACGTGTGGCGAAACCGATGGGGATAGAGCGGGGTAACGCCCGCCCGCTCGCCGATTTGAGCAACGATGCGCGCCAGACCCTCTCGCGCCAGGGGACGCCCCCGATAACTTAGGAATAGGGGCGCGCGGGGTCCGGCATCGAATTCGCCGGTCTTGCGGAAGACGTGCACATAGCGCCTCACGACCTCCCGACTGCGCCGCCCGAGAGCAACCACGCGATCTTTGGCGCCCTTGCCGCTCAGCACGCGGATCTCGCCCGTGGCCAGGTTGAGATCGTCCAGCCGGAGGTTGCACAACTCGGAGGCCCGCAGGCCGGTGTCGAGCAGCATGCTGACCAACGCCAGGTTGCGCAGTCCCGTGGACGTGCGTGGATCGAGACTTTCGATGATGCGACGGTGCTCGTCCTCGGTGAGCGGCTGCACCTCTTTCTTGGGCAGGCGCCCCGGCCGAAACTTGGCGAGCGGGTTGGCCGGCAGGTCGGTGTAGTCGGCGAGCCAGCCGGCGAAGGTGCGCAGGGTGCGGCAGTAGCCGTGGACCGTGTGGGGCGCCAGGCGGCGCGAGCGCGCCCCGCGGCGCCTCCCGCGATCGTTGACCTGTTCCGTGCGCAGGTAGCGCTGCCAGGCCAACGCCAGCTCCAGGGTCAGCTCGCTGCTGCGCGCGCACTCCTGGCGTCCGGCAAAGGCGACGAACTGCTCGAGGACGATCCGATAGAGGGCGACCGTGGAGGCCGCAAAGCCCTCCGCCTCGCAACGGTCCAGATACACCGCGACGGCGTCGGTCAGATCGAGCTCGATCGGAGGGGGCATAGTCGGCATGATGCGGCCTTTCCGCCGGCGCCGGATCCGGTTTCGTGCGCCGGTTGTGCGGCGGATCGACGGGCGCCGTGCGGTGGCCGTGCGATGGGTGTTGGCTTCGCCCGATCAGGCTAGTGGCCCGATTCATGTCTTTCAGGCTAGTAGCCTCGGGCCCCTTGGCTGCGAAGCTAGTGGCCTGGCGCCGTCCCCGCCGGTCCCTCCATCTGGCCTGATTAACAGGTTGGGACCGGCGAATCGTGGTGCCGAGGGCGGGACTCGAACCCGCACAGCCCGGAGGCCACTAGCCCCTCAAGGTTTCGTTCGCCTGCCGCGTGCCTCCCTGGTCTTTCCTTCTGTTACGGCACGTACCGGCGCCAAATCTGACGCAAAGGCTAGTGCCCAACGTCCGGCTGAACTTCGTCCATTCGTCGCCAATCGGCGACATTCGGATTCTACCGTCTACCGCGGACTTGTGGAGACGGGCCGCCAGAGATTGCAGAGAATCAGTGCTGGCCGATTGGGGCTCATGGAAGAGCGACCGGCGGTCTGATCGAGTACCCCTTCACTAGGCTTGCGTCACCTCAAACGGGCTCGGCACTGCCTAAGTCCGCAAGCACACGGCAATTGTGAAGACCACGCTCGTCGGGTGCCGCACAGACGGCTATCTCCGCATCAACTAGCTATGAGATCCCAACGGCTTTCGTCGCGTCGTTAGTTTTGGCCTCCTCGTGCTCCGCCACCAGCGGGGGGAGAGTAGTCAGGCCGCCTCCTGGGCATCGTACGCAGCGGCTAGGGCGTCTAGTCGATCAGCGATCTCAGTTTCAGGCACCCACCGCCCGCGTAGCATCACCCCCGCACGGTCTGCAACATTCGCCACGTCGATGAGGGGATTCGAGTTGAGCAGGAGCAGATCCGCCTGCGCGCCCAGCCTCACCACGCCAACAACCTCGTCGATGCCAAGTGCCTCCCGGAGATATCGCCCAGACTCGCTCGTTGCGGCCCGCAATGCCTGGAACGGCGTCAGTCCGGCATCGACGAAACTCCAGAGTTCCTCATGGATCGCGAAGCCAGGAATCATGAAGTAGCCCCAGCCGTCCGTGCCCACGAGGAGCGGCGCATCGGCGTCGCTGAGGGCCCTGACGATGGACTGGTGCAGGGCGTAGCAGCGTTCCTGCTGCGGGTTTCGATCGGGGATCGACCCGGTTAGGTGCGCCCAGGCCGAGCGAGTGTCGGGCGGGACTAGACTCACTTCGAATCGCCGCGCGAAGGCGTCGACGTCGCTTTGAGCGAGGGGCCGGTTGTTCGTCGAGAGCGTGGGGCAATTCCACGCCCCGGCGGCAGCGGTTTGTGCCACAAGGCCATCGATCTTTGCTGTATCGGCCCGGTCCGCCCACAAGCACGGGCGATCGGCGCCGATCGTGGCGCGCTCGTTGGCGCGGGCCGCGTAGAGGTAGCCATCCAGATGCTCGATGCTGGACTGGCCGGCTGCAATGACTCCAGCCACGCCCACGCGCCAATTGACGTGTCCAATGACCGGAATGCCAATCTCCGCGGCTGTGTTCATGATGGCGTCGTAGATCTCCACGGGCGACTCCGAGCCGACCTTCACAAAGTCGTAGCCGGCCAGCCGCTGGGCCCGGACTTCCCGGTCAGCCTCTTCAGGCGTTGCGAGCACTAGGGACGGATGCCAGCTGCCGGTCGCGATGCGCGGTCCCGAGGTGTACAGCGTGGGAGCCAACAGGTCCTCATCGACAATGCGCCGCTTGAGGCCGGCGTGAAACGGAATGCCGAACATGTTGCGAATCGTGGTTACTCCGTTGGCGGCGTAAAGCAACAGGTCGTCTTCAGCCATGGCTATCGTTTCGGGGTTGAGCGGATCACGGATTCCGTAGGCACCGAATGGCCCGGCGAGGTGCACGTGCATGTCCGCCAATCCCGGCATGAGGTAGCGCCCACGGCCGTCGATCTGCCTGACGTGGGCTGGAAGAGTGATCGCGCTGGACGGTCCCATCGCCACTATGCGCCCGTTAGCCGTCACGACGGTCTGGTCAGAAAGCAGGGCGTCGACGTCCATGGGCACCACCTGAACCTGCACAAAGGCGTAGTCCCACGACTCCGGCGGTGCGAGTGAGTCCAGCACGGCTTCTTGGCAGCCGGCGACGGTGGCGCCAAGCAGCGCTCCGACGCCAAGCGCCCCAAGTCCGAGGAATTCGCGGCGCGTCAGACTGCCGGTCGTGCCGGATCCCGGTGGCCACTTCATGCCATGACTTCCCGAACAGTGCCCAGATGAAGCGGTTGGCGCTCCGCAAGCTTAGCGGTCTCGGAGCAGCGTGCTCACACATGGGAACTAGGTGTATTTCCGCTTCCAGCTTGTCATCCGATCCCGACGAGATGCCGCGTGCAATGCTCGTCTGGCGTTAGTCCTAGCCCATGCTAGATGCCGCGGCTACTTGGAATTGATCACAGACTCGGCCGGTTGTTCCCCGGCCACATTCGGATCGAACGCCGGCAGACCAACTGGCCATTTGCCAGACATTCGGCAGAATCGCACGCGGACTTTGGCCGACTTGTCTCCGAAGGACCTCAAGCGCGCCTCCGGGCACTCAGCCACGTTCTCAAGAACCGGACGTTCGCGCCAACACGCCGCCGTAGCCGTCTAGGTCCGATGCGAAGCCAGCATGCTGACTACCGAAGGCAAGCGCCGATTGGCCACCGCCGCCTACAAGTCCACTTGATCTTCGCATCGGCCAAAAGCCGCATTCCGTCGGCGCAGCCAACGATTTCACGATAGGGCCGCAATCTCCCATGCAGGGGCCCTAGCAACGCTCGCCCGATCAGAAGGAATGCGACAGTTGGGCATGTAGCCGACCCACCCAGAGAAACATGGGACGACCATCCTTGCTGACGGGATAGTCGATCCGCTCCACCTCGAAACCGGTCTCAGTCAGCAAGCGTTCCCACGTGGCGATGGGGAACAGACCGGTCGTGTGGCCGTCCACCTCCACCCGGAGCTCGCCACCCCGCTTGATGAAGAACACGTAGGTCGTCTCAATAGTCGTGTCACTGGGGTCGAGGTCTACCGAGTATTCGACCCACGTGAGTTCGGTCTCAGCGTCGCGGTTGGTCTCGCAGCAAACGCCTGGTGCCTTGAACGTCTCCGCGTAGTTGTCAGGTGCCGCGAGCAGCAGACCGCCGGGGTGTAGGTGAGCACGAGCGGAAGCGAAGACCGCAAGCAAGTCGGCTTCGGTTGTCATGTAGTCGATGGCATCGTGGATAAGCACGGCGTCGAACACCTCGCCGAGGCGGACGGTCCGCATGTCCGCCACGTGGTGGCGGACGCTGGGATTCAGCCGCTGCGAGTGCGCTAGCATCGCCTGCGATAGATCGACGGCGTCGGCGTCAAAGTCGTCGGTCAGGCGGTGGAGGTGGTGGCCGCCGCCGGTGCCTAAGTCAAGTATGCGTCGCCTGCCCGGCGCCAATCGCGCCCGAAGCTCGCGCAGCCAGTAGCCAGCCTCTTCCTCATATTGCTCGGGAGGGCTCACTAGAGGCCACAAGTGGGCGAGATCGCCGTAGAGGCGGTGCTGTCCGTACGCCAAAAGACTCAATTGGGTAAAGCGTATCGCGGCACATTGGCGTCAAGCCCCGATGCCCACGTCCGCGGTGGGTTTGGCGCGACTCTAACAGCCCAGCCAACTGCAACGGGGGCTGACTGCGCGAACACGAGTTCGACGGGTGCGTGGGCTCTAGTAGCCGTCCACCGCAGCCAGGATTGGACGCCCCGAGGCGCCCGGTCGCGCCGTCGGTTCGTGAAGCGACACAGCTCAGCCGTCGCAGACCGCCCACGCGGGCCATCGTTGCACTGCTTGCGACCACACGCGTGGAGCCAAGGAAGACGGCGGTTCGCACTGAGCGTCGCCATCGCACGCCGAACCTCCGAATTCCTCCACCTCGCATCTGTCCAAACCGGACACGTGGTGAGCAGCGTTAAGCGGGGGTCCGCAGGTCAACGACGGCCAGTTCGCCGGTCAGAAAGTGGATGGTCCAGCGACCGTCGATTGCCGTGGGGCGGAAGGCCACGGGCTGCCCGCGCAGGGCCTTGGGCAGCCGGATCGGCCGCCCCTGGAACGACACCCGGCCGCCGGCCTGGACGCGACGGAGCTGATCCTCGGGGCCATAGGGCAGCGGGGGCAACTCCCGGGGATAGGGCCGGGGGCTCACGTGGTAGCGGCTGGCGGGCACCGCGAGGTCCAGGCTCTCGTGGGGGCGGACGTGGTTGTACTCGTGCCGCCAGGCATCAAAGGTGGTCTGCCAAGCGCCGAGGTCGGGCCGCGGCGGCTGCCGCCCCAGCTCACGCTCCAGGGTGCCGTGGAAGCGCTCGTCCTTGCCCAGCGTCTCGGGATGGTAGGGCCGGCTGTGGCTCACGGCGATGCCCAAGCGGCGCAGCCAGACGGTGAGCGGGGTGTAGGGATGGGCCGGGTGATTGCCCCAGGGACTGCCGTTGTCGACCAGCAGGCGGTCGGGCAGGCCATAGCGTTGGAAGGTCGTCACCAGCTGGGCGCGCACGGTGGTGGTGCGCTGATTGGGGCAGGCGGCGAGGCTGAGGGCGTAGCGCGAGTGGTCGTCGAGGAGGATGGTCAACGGGTGGCAGCGCCCTGCGCCGCACGGCCAGCCCGCTTTGAAGTCCATCTGCCAGAGGGCGTTAGGGTGCGGGTGCTCGAACCGCTGGAGGGCGCGGGGCTGGCCGGCCCGCTGCGCGCGATCGAGCCGCCCATGCCGGCGCAGGATCACGGTGAGGGTCGAGACCGCCGGCAGCGGGTGCACCCCTCTCGGGCCAGCAGCACCCGCAGCTTGCGCGCGCCCCAGGTCGGGTGCTGGGCCCACAGCCGCAGCACCGCCTGCTCAATCGCTGGGGGCGTGCGCGCCGGACTGTGGCGGGGGCGCCGCGAGCGGTCCGCCAAGCCCGCGGGATCTTCCGCGGCAAAGCGCCGCCGCCACTTGTAGGCCGTGGCGGGCGCAATCCCAACGTGACGGCAAAGCGCCCGCCGAGTGGCCCCGGCTGTGCCGCCACCCTCACAAACTCGCTCGTTGTTCACTCATGACCGGGTCCCCAAGCGGCACATGCTCAGATCCTCGTGGGCCCCGAACGTGTTCACCAAGTCCCCAAACATGCGTTCATGATGTCCCCGGTCCCCACAAACTACAGCGAAAGGGCCCGTCAATAGTCGCGATTGCAGCGCATCTGACCCTGCAGAGTCGCCAGCATCTGCCGGCCGCCTATTGGCGACCAGCGCTTGAGGCGGTGACCCGCGCGTTCGTGGCGCCGGCGCAGGCGCGATCGGCCCGAAATCACGTAGAATTACTGTGCCACTATTCGAAATAGGACGAAACGGCCTCGATACCCAAAAAAGCTTCGCTCACAAGCGGCTGGCATCCGCGCGGTCTTCCTAAGCTGCTGTACCCCCATAGTGAATTCCTGGCTGATGAGCTCTTCTATGCGTATGACTGCGGTAGAGATCAATAGCTGCACCCCCGCTCCAATTGGGTGCTACGACACATCACAGTCACACCATCACGAACGTTTTAGAAGTCCGATTGCTCTTAGTCTTAGGGTAGGATTACATCCACTCTGCGTACAGTCCGCTTCAATCGCACTCTAACAGGCTCTCCCCGTTGACTCTTCGTGCAACCAAGCCCTGACCACACTAGAGAATGGCGTCCGACGTGATGTGTACTTCTTCCACGCCTCTCGACTCATAGCATTGCCGTTGTTCCCAGCGATCTCCTTGACAAAGCCAAGCCACCACAATCTTTTCTTCAACTGTATAACGGAATTGAGACCCAAATCATCGATGGTGGCTTGTGCTCTATCGAATTCATTTTCCGCAAGCGAATCTCGGGCGATGATCTCGCAGGTCACCGTGTCAAATGTAAAGAAACGTTCTGGCTGATCGGCCTCTTCATCCGGGCATGGAGATATGTAACCGCATGTTGGCCACTTTGAACCTTTAGATGCATTGCAATTGTGGCAACTGAATATCCAGTTCTCCCAACAGTAGGTAAGCTGAGGATTTCGAGCTTTGGGTCGGAAGTGATCTACTTCGCCTGCGCATAGTTCTTCACAATAGCCACATAATCTAGCAAATCGGTGAGACAGAAGTGGTCGGAAACGAAGCCAGTGTGCATCCGAGGGCTTCCTGCCGCGATCATGGCTGTAATAGTTCACCCAGCCCGTGGTGTACTTCCCGCGTATCGCCCGTAGGCTCGCGGGTGGTGGCCCGCGATCGACAGTATGCAAGATTAGGGTCGGCTACCGTCGGGAGAATCATCTCCTTCTCTGCCGCTACCGCTCGCTGAGTCATCCGGCCTTGCTATGGCTTCCTGAACCTCACTAGCCATACGGGCAATCTCGGCAGCCATCGGCGCATTCATAATCTGGGTGCCGACACGGGCACGCAGGCACTCTAGCTCCTCACGCTCAGCCGCAGAGAGATCTCGCCGCCTGCGTAATGATGCAAGGCGTTGGAGGGACTGTGTTGTAGAAAGATCCGTGGGCTCAGGAAGACCAAATATATGACGCAGAATCTCATCGGCAGTCCAACCGAATATATCCGACGGACTCGGCGAAACACTTATGCCGCCAGACGCGTCCTGCCGAAGCAGATGAACTTGTTGAGCCTCTAGGCCCGCGAGCATTAATGGTGAATGTGTAGAACAAAATATCTGGAGATTCGGGAAATGATCGGTTAATGTCGGGATGATCCTCCGCTGCCAAGACGGATGTAAGTGAGCATCAATCTCATCAATGATTACCGTTCCGGGCCTAGTTGCAAGATCTTCCGGAAAATCATAGTATTCGGCATATCCGAATATGAGCTGGGCCAGGCAATGAATCACGGACATCGTTCCTTGGCTAAGGGAGTCCATCGGGAGTTCTTCGGTCAGCGTTTTCACTTTTGGATAAAGGCCCCGATTATCTTCTCCAATACCGGCAAATTCAAGAGGAAATCCCTCTGTTATATCAGATGCAATTGATATCACGCTTCCAAATACTTGCCGAATCTCCGGGCGATTGAGTCGCAGTGATGCATAATCGAGATCTATAATCTTCTGGATTAGTGTGTGATTGCTCAGCAACAACGGTGCGCTCAATAGAAGGCGTGTGCGTTTCGATAATTCAGGGTCCTCCTGTTGTTGCGCCCGGTGCAAGAAGCTCCGTAGCTCGGCGGGCGGCATGCGATGTACTAGCGACGGCCTAGCTTGAGATATTAGTTCCAGATGCGCATCAATATGTACGTCAAGATCTCGCGCGGAACCCGGGCCAGGAGAACGAAAGTCGGTCGAATATCTTTGTCCAGGTATATAACACGTGTAGCCGATTGCCTTGTAAGCTTCGATTAGATCATCAGTGATGTCGACGGGAAATGAACCGCTAAAGTTATAGATGTTGTCGTTAGATGTCATTCTAATTTGCCACGTCGACGTGGGATCTTTCAAGGATCTCTCGGGCAGTGTGAACGGGAACACCAGGAGCTCGCCGAGAGCCCATAGGATTGTCGATTTCCCCGTATTGTTTGGGCCTGTGAGGATGTTGACCTGCCTGTCGAAAGTCAGCTCGATTTCGTCGAAGGGCCCGATGTTTGACAGCTTTAGCTCGGTTACGGGCATCTTGATCCTCGAACCGCCTTGTCACGGAAGTGACTTGGCAGGGTAGTCGCGGTTCTTCGGTAATAGTACCATGGACGGTCGGCCGCAGATGATTGGTGTTCGGAATCCAGTGGGCTGTGATCCTGTCGAGTCCGTCGTCAGCTTGGGATCGTCATGGAAGTTGCGCATTGGAAAGTGAAATTGATCAGGTGTGATCGACATCTACGGCACATCATTCGAGTTTTGCTTTGGTCATAGGGGATGAACGATTGATCTCGACTTTGTTACGAGAAGCGGGCGTGATTGTTAATCGATAAAGCGTTGATTGTAATGTCCTGGCTGAGGTGAGCATATTGGTGCTGAAGAGGATTGCGCTGCGCGATGTGCCGGGGTTCGATTTGGGCGTCAATGGGCTTCTTCGAAGGGGCCGGCGGGCGCATCCAACACCTTGTATGTTCCCGGCGCCTTGAATTGTCCACGGTCATAGTGAACAGTCCGGGACAGACCGATCACGCCTTGGTTGTATGAGACCGCCACAGAGCAGGGTCGTCCCGGTCCGCACGTGGGCCCAGAGACCGAACAGTTGCCGGGGCCGTGAGCATGAGCCCGCATCGGCAAGGCAGAGCACGTGGCTAGCGTTGCCGGAGGGTACCCAATGGCGGCACCAGCGAACGTGACGGTGGGAATCGATGTGGCGAGGGCCCAGTTGGACGTGGCCGTGCAGCCCACGGGGACGACTTAGACGGTCCCACGCCCACGAGGCGGCCTGCGACGGTTGCAGGGGCAGCTCGAGGCGCTGCGGCCGACCCATATCGTGCTGGAAGCCAGCGGTGGACACGATCGGGCCGTAGTCGCCGCCCCGAGCGCCGCAGGCCTACCCGTCGTCGTCAATCCGCGCCAGACGCGAGACTTCCCCCGCGCCCACGGCATCCTGGCCAAGACCGACCGGCTGGATGCCCGCGTGCTGGCACGGTTTGCGGCTGCGGTGTGGTACCCGTGGCGGCCCCAACCCAGTGCAGCCGCCCATGACCTCCACATCGTCGGCCGGCGGCGTGAACTGGTCGCGGACTGTGCGGCCGAGCAGCAGCGGCGCCGCCACGACTGTGCCCACCTGGACCTGGGCTTCGACCCCTTGGCCGCCGCGCTGACCGCGGCCCTCGCGCAGGTCGACCGCGAGTTGGCGGCCCTCATTCAGGCGGAGCCCGAGCGGCGCGCACGCGCCGCCTGGCTGCAGAGCATCCCCGGGATCGGACCTGTGGCTGCCGCCGTCTTGCTGGCCGAAGTGCCCGAACTGGGCGCGTGCACCCGCCAGCAGGTCGCCGCCCTCGTCGGAGTCGGGCCTTTCAACCGCAACAGCGGCGCCTGGCGCGGGCGGTGGAGTTGCTGGGGCGGGTGCGCCCAGGCTCGCGCCGCGCTCAACATGGCTGCCCTGACGGCCACCCGCGTCAACCCCACGCTGCGCACCTGCCCCCAGCGCCCCATCGCGGCCGGCAAGCCGTCCAAGGTGGCCGTCGTCGCCTGCATGCAAGAGCTGCTCGTCCGCTGCAATGCGCTCTGCAAATCCCAGACCCGCTGGGACTCGACGATGGCCTAACCCTTCACGCTCCAACACAGTTGGTTGTGGTCAGTACAGCCAAGAAGGGCACCTCCCCCCTTGCGCTTGTCTTGATCTCCCGACTCACCGACCTCCGTACCAATCTGCCCCGCTTTCTCCAGTACTACAACTAACGACCGGGCCCACACCGGGCGCCCTACCCAAGGCGACGCTCCCGCCCGAATTCCCGGGCCTGCCAACGTGTGGCCGCAGAGGCCGTCGACATGAGCCGCGCCCGTTGCTTGATCTCGGGAGGCGTACAGCGACCAACTTCCCGAGGCGCAGGCCGCGGAAACTGCTGCGGGCGGTCGCGGACGATTCCGGCTAGCGGGTGCGTCGCGACTGGCGCGGCTGTGAGTTTCGCATCCGGCGCCTTCCATGGCCGGTGAGGCTCATGAACACATCGGTCACGACCATCACGACCCGTGGCCGATAGTCCCGCGAGAGGTGCGAGCGGTCCTTGCCCATCTCGCGGGCCACGGCTGCGATATTGCCCGTGGCCACCCAACGGCGAAGGAACGTCTCATGCGCCGGGTCAAGGAGATCGCCGGCTAGTTTGACCGCCTCCTCGACCAGATCGCGCAGAGCCAGCCACTCGGCGCCAGGTCGCCAGTCGTACGTGTGCGCTGCGCGATCCTGAACAGCCGCGATCCGGCACAAGGAATTTTCCTGGAGGTCCCACGCGCTGTGCAGGTGGCGAATCGCATGCTCCACGCGTTGCTCCCAGTCCGCCCGTGGTCGGCGTCCCGGGCCGGTCATCGGCCGATGTGCAGGCGTAGGCGCCGGCGGCCAACTGCCCGAGTTGGATGCGACGGGCTGCGTGCGCATCTACACGATTGAACCGCTTGGGACCTGTGATGCCGGGCGAGCATTCCGCAACCTTCGGACGACTTGAATCTTCTCTGCCGCCCCTGGCTGTGGCGCGAGATTCGCACCAGCCCAACCGGAGAACCCGATATGCGAACTCCGGCCGCCTTTCGACGGGACCTCCCGAGCAGGACCTTCGCTGACTTCTCTACATTGGCCGATCGATGGACAAGTGCAGATGGGCCAGGTGCTAGCACGAAATGCACCGGAACTTAGCTAGCCATCCAGTCACCGCCGGCCGGCCAATCGCGCTCAAACCGGATGCGATGCGTCACGGCGGACACGGGCGGCCACAGAATGCGCCGCAGCACGATTACGATTGTCTCGAGGCTCGGGACCGCCGATAGTCGAGAACGCCCGGCAAACGCCGTCCACTGCGCCTGCTTGGCCGCGTCCGCGCTGAACTCCGAGCGCAGGGAAATCGGTGGGTCAATGGGTAGCGGCGTGCCTCGGCTGCCGAACGTGGCCGCGAGCGCGTCCGCCAGCGACTTCCCGCAGAACGCGAAGCTCGACGCCATGACCCACAGGTCATAGAAATCCTTCATGCGGGTGTTCGCCATGCCCAGCCGCACCATGGCCTCGAACTTCTCAGCTACCACCGCCTCGTGCGGATAGGTCCGAAGCCGAGGGGCCGGGAAGTCGAGAATCGTCGGAAACTCGGCCTCGACGACGCGGGGCGTCACGACATCTCCAAATCCGACGTCAACCTGAAGGCTGATGCGCGCTCCGTCGAGGTCGGCCGTAAGCCGGACCCGGATGCCGCTTTCCGCCTGCCGCTCACGGATCGGTGCGGCTCGCACCGAGCCAGCCAGGAAACGCATCCCGTCCGGCGGGACCTGAAGCGTGCACAAGTCTTGGAAGACCGCCTGCACCGGCGCAACGGCCGGTTCCCCGCACCCAAGCAGATCCACGTCACGCGTCGCTCGGTGGGCCGTCGACGTCCATAGTTCGAAGAGGACCGCCCCCTTGAGCACGAACTGGTCGCGGTGCCTCGAAGCTGCGAGGCGGTACAGCAGCCGCTCGTTCGCATAGCGCGTGAGCAGGTAGTTGAAGTCCTCCCGGCGTTCTCGCGCGCGATTGAGCAGGCGCTGCCGGACCGACGCGGGGACGTTCCGCGGCCGTCGGCGCCTCAAAGCATCGCTTCCATATAGGGCCGCATGACACGCCCGACACGGCAGATGTGCGCGTACCTGTCCAACTCGTCGGCGGTGCTGAGACGCTGGACCAGGCAGTCGCGCAGGGCGTCGATGGCAACGTCCACTCCCACCTTGTTCCGGAACTTGAAGCAGTCCGCCACCGTCTTGGCTGGGCTGTACACGCGGACGGGGACACCGTCGATCCGCTGCGTCTGAATCCCCGCGGTGCGCGCCAACCCCGAGAACCGCACGATCCGCAGCCCGACACCGGCCGGCTTCGGCGCCCGGTCCTTGGGGCCAATCGCCAGCCACACCTCGTGCGGCGCCTGCGTCGTGAGGCCGTGGATGCGCAGCGCTGAGAGCAGGCAAATCACCCCACGTGGCGTGCGCTTCGCCGTCTCGGCCACCGAGCGGTGTTCGCTCACCGCGGCGCCGGCCAGCGTATAGAGGCCCCGACCCACCTTCTCCAGCAGTCCCTCGCGCGCGAGTCGGCCGAGATACGAGCCGCGTATTCCCCGAGATTCAAGGTCTCGCGGGCGGGCCAGCCCGGCCTCCCGGACGAAGGCGAGAACCGCCCGACGGCGTTCCTGTGCCATGTGGAGAGTCTTGCTGATCTGTCGGTAGAAATCAATAAACACCGACATATACAAAGCACGGCTGGCGGGCCACCTGCCGTATAGAAATGTAGTTGGCGACCGGTCATGTGCGGTGCTCGACCGAAGGGCCAGCAGAATTGGCCGCTGGGCGCGATGCTGTTGACGTCGAGGTCCATTCGGCTGGCTGACTTTGGCGGCAGCCTGGTGGGCACCAGAAGGACTGCCGGGTCTGTCGAATCTGGTCCCGCATTCATGTGCCTTGATACGCACCACGAGCACCCGCCGCAAAGCCGGCCAATCTGCGCACGCGCATGGCGCCGGTCCAGCTGTCCGGCGGCGCCGCCGTTCCGCGGCGCGCCCTGTCAGGCCACGCCGCGGGCCGGCGAGTACCGCACGCGGAGCGCCGCAACCGGGTCGTCAAGGATGCAGCGCCTCCGATCAGCGCGCGGAGGAACCGCTCGCCGCAGGCCCGGCATCGGCGGTATCCCCGACCGGCAGCAGCGACTCCTCCCGGTCGGGGGCGAACATTGGTGTCCACACGGCCCCGCTCGAATTCGCCAGGAACGCCGCTTCCCACGTCACCGCAACGACGAGCCCGGCCGTCAGCACATCACGGTCAGCCCGGTCGAAGCTCCGCACCGCGTCCTCCACCTCCGCCAACATTCGCTCCACCCGTGGCCGGTGCGCAGTCACGATCCGCACCTCGGGAAACGTCGCGTACTCCCGCCTCCAACTGCCCGAGAGATAGAAATGCGCATAGCGCCGCAGCTTGAGCCCGTAGCGCCGCAACTCCGCCGTCCCCCGATCGACTTCCAGATAGATCCAGCGGCACCGGCCATCCACGGCAACCTCTGCGATGGCGTCGGGGTGCACCGTCCGCCAGCTCCGCCCCACCTGATATCGCACCCGCGCGTGCGGGTCGGCCCTCCACTCGCGCAGGGTGGCCCCGGGATCGGCCTGACAGGCCTGCCGGATCGCCAGCATGCAGCGGTTGACGGCCAGTTGGTGATTCACGTAGCGGGGCTCCAGGGCCTCGGGCCCGGCGACCGTCGGGATGTCGGCCAGCGGGATCCCGGCTAACGCCACGAGCACGTCGGCACCCGCGGCGGAGAGACCGTAGACGTAGCCGCTGCGGCCGCCCCCAGCGCCCCCATGGAGGGGCTCGGCCCGCACCACCCACCCTTTGCGATGCAACCGCTGCAGGCAGATCTCGCAGGTGCGCCGCGTGGCGGTCTCAAAGGCCAGGGCCTGGACCTGAGCGGCCGTCAGCAGGCGATGGGTGAAGAGCAGGCGCAGCACCTGGAGCTGCCGGGATCCCACACGGACGCGCATCACGAGATCCGATACTGCCGAGGGCGTTGGGAATGGCGCAGACGCCGGATCTGCCGGGGCTTGGACCCCGCGGGAAGCGACAACGTGAGGCTTGGGGACGCCAGGGGTCGTGGGTATGGCGCAGTCGCTGGAACTGCCAGAGCTCGGACCCCACGGGAATCGGGAACTTGAGGCTTGGGGATGCCAGGGGTCGTGGGTATGGCGCAGTCGCTGGAACTGCCAGAGCTCGGACCCTGCGGGAACAGCAAGCTCGCGGCTTGGGGATGCCAGGGGTTGTGGGTATGGCGCAGTCGCCGGAACTGCGAGAGCTCGGACCTCACGGGAATTGACAGCTTGAGGATTGGGGATCCCAGGGGTCGTGGGTATGGGGCAGTCGCTGGAACTGCGAGAGCTTGGACCCTACGGGAATCGGGAGCTTGAGGATTGGGGATGCCAGGGGTCGTGGGCATGGGGTAGTCGCTGGAACTACGAGGGCTCGGATCGGCCGGGAACCCGTACCCCCAGGACGAGGATCGAAGAGGACGAGGAGTGGGGGTACGGGTTAACAGTTCCACGAAGCGAAAGGTCACCAATGCTTGACGAATGCGAAACATTGGGCCTCGTCCATCAGGTTTGGCGGGAGGCCGGTGCACGGCCCAGACGTTCGCGTCGAGCGCTCGGGCCATTCGAAACGCCTTTCGAGCACGCTATCGAGCCACCTATCGCAACGTCATCCGATGGGTCATCCGAATGGCTGGCGCCGCGGTCATGCGCCCCCTCTCGGGTTGGGATCCAGTCCGTCCAACGGCTCCGACGTGCCCACTTTGACGCCGGTCGTGGTCGAAGGCTCGGGCGGTGTGGCAGGTTTGGAATTGGCTTCCTTGGTCTTTCGGGAGGCGTCCTTAGGCGGCTCGCCGTAGCGCTCCGCCACCAGCGCCTCGATCCGCGCCCGCGGCTTGCCCACCTGCTGCCGGCACTGGTCCCGCACTCCGTCGGCCGTCACCGGGTCACCGGCGGGGATGGGCACCACCCGCGCCTCGAACGGGCGCGCCGGCCGATTGTCCACGAGCGTCGTGATCGCCATGTGATACGCCGGCAGCCCGTCGAGCTGCTGGCGGGTGAACGTCGGCACCATCTCATCGACGAAGTGCCGCACTTGTGCCCGCAGGCCTCCAAACACCACGTGCGTGCGGGTGTTGATCAGCACGCTGTCCAGGATCGGCCGCAGCCGCGGATGGCCGGGGTTCTGCGTCGCCACCGTCAGTCCCACCCCGTAGCTGCGCGAGCGCTCGAAGAACGCCGCCATGTCCCGCCCCGTGTCCAGGAACTCCTGGAACTCGTCGAACACCGCGAAGAAGGGCGGGCGCTCATCGACCGGTCGCCGCAGCACCGCCTGCCAGAACTGGGTCACCAGGATGCTGCCCAACAGCCGGGAGCCGGCCGCTCCCAGTGCGGTGTCCGCCTGGTCCAGGTTGGCCAGCACGATCTTGCGGTCGGCCAGCGCTCCGTCCCAGCCCACCGCCGAGCGCGGCTGCACCAGGATGTTGCGTACCCGCGGGTCCTGCACCAGCATCGCCATCCGCCGTAGCGCCCCGCCGAACGTCAGCTCGAACTGCCGCGTCGAGGTGCGGTCGACCTGGTTTTGCCAGTACGACCGCAGGAAGGGATCGGTCACCTGGGGCAGCAGCGTCTGCCGCCAGTCTCGGTCGAAGAACAGCCGCTCCAAGTCCAGCATGGAGGGCTTGATCTGGGGATTGGCGGCCAGGGTGCGGAAGCCGTAGGCGAAGGCCTGGGACATCGACGTGCCCCAGTGCAGGTCCTCGCCCTTCACCAGCTCCTTCATCATCGTGTAGACGGCCCCGGCCACGCGTTCGCCCTCGGCCGCATCCCGCACGTCCAGCGGGTTGAGCGCCACCGGCCACGCGGTATCGGCGAAATCCAGCAGAATCGTGTCCTCCACGCGACCCGGGGGCACGGCCGCGACCAGCGCCT